>CAYOPD010000045.1:0-32014 GCA_964405735.1 uncultured Saprospiraceae bacterium
TTTGTATTTTCGGCCCACAACCAAAAACCCAAATGCTTACTTCTGCCCAGACTGACAAGTTAAGACCTTCCTATTCGTTTACCGGCAAACAGCTCCTGATGGTAGCCGTGGCGGCCCTGGGCTATTTCGTCGATGTCTATGACCTGCTCATTTTCAGCTCTGAGCGGATTGAATCCCTGCAGGCCATAGGCGTGGCCAAAGAAGATATGAAGGACGTCGGAATCATGATCCTCAATTTCCAGATGGCCGGGCTCATCATCGGAGGCTTCCTCTTTGGCATCCTGGCGGATAAATACGGCCGCCTCAGGGTCCTGTTTGCCAGCATCCTGTTGTACAGCCTGGCCAATATTGGCAATGCTTTTGTGACCGGCATCCCGGGTTTTGTCGTAGCCCGTTTTTTTGCCGGTATCGGCCTCGCGGGAGAACTGGGCGTGGCGCTGGCCTGGATCAGCGAAAGCCTCGACCGGAAACAAAGGACCATAGCCACCATGATCGTTTCTTCGATCGGTTTGTTCGGAGGGATCGCCGCCGCCCTGGTCTCGGCCCGGTTTGATTGGCAGACCTCCTATATCGTCGGCGGGGTACTGGGACTGCTCCTCCTGGCCCTAAGGATCAGCGTCAGGGAAAGCAAAATGTTCATTAAGAACTCTTCCAAAAAAGCCATCCGGGGCGACCTCGTGGAACTGTTTACCAATAATAAACAACTCTATAAGTACGTGTTGTGCGTTTTGGCCGGGGCACCGGCCGTGGTATTTATAAGCCTTTTTATCACCCTTACACCGGAGTTTTGCCGTGCTTTTGGGATCACCGAAGAGGTTTCGGTTAGCAACGCGATCATGTTTTATCTGATTTCTTTGGCCATCTCCGATATCCTTTGCGGGTATCTGAGCAAACTGATGCAAAAACGCAAAGGCCCCCTGCTGATCTACGCCGGCCTTCAGGTAATAGCCACCGCTTATTTTTTACTGATTCCGCCGTCCACCGCGGAAGGATATTATTACCGGTGCGTGATCCTGGGCTTTTCAGTGGGTTATTGGGGGGTCCTGATCACCAACAGCGTCGAACAGTTTGGTACCAATATCCGCGCCACCGTGGCGACGTCGACGCCCAACCTGATCCGGGGGATCACCATCCCGGCCACCCTGATCTTTTCCGCACTGGTTAAACCCTTCGGATTGATCACCAGCGGAGCGATCATCGCATTTACACTAATCGGGATAAGCATCGTCAGCATCCTGCTTCTGAAAGATAAATTTGAAAATAACCTGAACTATACGGAGATATTTGAGGATTGAATTTAATTCGTTGAATTTAGCAGATGGAGCATGAAAAGGCGTAAGTGCATGAGGCGGGTGGTTTATCCGCATTTCTCTAAGGTAGCGGAAAGTGGAGTCCCTGGGCTGATCGGATTATCGTTGATTTAATCCATGAAGCCGTAAATATGCTTTCAAATAAATCAGGATGAGAAAAATCCTTATGCTCATCATCATACTGCTTTATTCTTTTAATATTGCAGAGGCACAAGTTGAAAAAAGCTCATATCGTTTTTCCTTTGATATTGAAAAATCAATAGAGAAGGACACGGTGAATTGGAAATATCAATTGGGTGCTTTTGAATATTCCTTCGCAGGGAACTATAAAAGGGCAAGACAAACCTGGGATAAACAAGGTGTCCGGCCTCCAGTTGTATCAAAAGAAGACAGCACATTCTTTTCAAATTTCAGGCCTGTTCACGCAAAGGACTATGTGATGGAACGCTCAAAAAAGGAACAATTAATCATTATCAATGAAGCTCATGCTCATTCAAACCACAGAACCTTTGTGAATTCTTTGCTTCAGGGTCTGTATGACCATGGATATCGATACCTGGGCTTGGAGGCGCTTTATGATGAAGCAATTAATGAGCGAAAATTTCCTACCGCCGAAAGCGGTTATTACACAAAAGACCCGGAATTCGGTAATTTAATATATGCCGCTCTGAGAACCGGATATACTATTTTTGGATACGACGACCCGGACCACAACGGAAAAGAACGGGAAATGAACCAAGCTAAAAATATCGTTAACTTTATCAATAAGCATCCTAAATCAAAAATTCTAATTTTCTGCGGACACGACCACGTCATAGAGGGAACCCCCAATATCTCTGCATGGGGAAAAGCTATGGCCGGAAGAGTGAAAGAATATACCCAAATGGATCCTTTTACAATAGACCAGGTTTTAGTTTCCGAAAAAAGCGATAAAATAAACAATCATCCATTTATTTCTATGGTTGATAAGACTTTCCCGGTCATGATGGTTGATGAACGCGGAAATTTGTTCAATGGCAAAAAGGGCAGTGATCAGGTTGATTGCGTAATAATCCATCCTGCAACCCAATACATTAACGGCCGTCCAGATTGGTTGCTGAATATTGAAGGCCGGCGAGAAATTTATCTGGATAGGTCTTCGATCGTTGAGTATCCGCTGATCGTGTTGGCCTATCGCAAAAATGAATTTACCGGAAACGGAGTGCCTTCGGATATCATAGAAATACTTGATACTAAAAATATCCCCCCGCTTATTCTTGGCAAAGGGGAATACGAATTAATTATGAAGGACAAGGATTACCGGATATTAAACAGACAAGAAATAAGGATAGAATAAGAATGCTTGCGGTGGTTTCCCTTTGCGAATATCGAAATGGCGACAGGGAAGAGCTCTTTTACTTCTGCACGATTTTAAAGGCAATATATTCTCCATGATGGCGCTTGCCGATGCGGTGCTGATCCTTTACCTGGTTCCAGCCCTTTTTTGGTCATGGCATTCATGCGCCCCGATTTTCTTACATCAATCGGATTAGAAGTACACCCAAAGAGTTTACGAGCCATGTTGCGGATAGACCTGCTTCTTTGGTTGCAGCCGGAAACGGAAACCTGGCATCCTTTTAATCCTTAATCCTCAAGCGTGTCCCTTTTTTCCTTCTTGTCTTTTTTTCCGAACAGTCTTTCTAAAAAAGCCCCGAGCCCCCTGTTTTCATGGTCCCTCGCCCGCCTTCTCAGTCGGACATCGGTCACCGTATCCGGCAGGCTGTTCACAAAAGCCGGTTCCGGTTGAATGCTGTCGCCTAAAGCAATCATTTCAAGTTGATCGCCTTCGTTTTCAATAAAATAAGGACAGCCCAATTGGGTCATGGCCTCATCGGATAAAGGAGGGAAAACGCCTCCCTGGTATTTTTTCAGCACCTTGCTCGCGTTCACTTTATGAAGAAAACTGCCACATATGGGAAGCGCCATGTAGGAACCTTGCCCCAATGAAAGCGAACGAAACCGGATTTGTGGCATTTCCCCGCCTACCCACGCGCCAAGTGCCAGCTTTGGAGTGACCGCAATGAGCCAGCCATCCGACTGGTTTTGACTGGTTCCTGTCTTGGCTCCGATTTCCGTACCGATGGAATACATGGTTTTAAGCCCTTTGGCCGTACCGTTTTCCGCCACGGATTTCAGCATTTGCACCATAAGCGAGGCCTGGGTTGCAGTCAGCGCTTCAGTGGCAGGATTGCGGTCTTTTTCGAAATCCAAAAGGATCTCGCCCTTGTTGTTTTCTATCCGCTTGAGATAATAGGGCTCTGTCCGCAGGCCCTGGTTGGCAAAGACCCCGAAAGCCTGAACCATTTCCAATAAAGAGATATCGGCGGTTCCGAGGGCCAGGGAAGGGACATTGGGAAGGTCGGACCGTATCCCCAGTTTTTCGGCAAGCTCGATGACCGGCTCGGTTCCGATTTGGATGATTGCATCTACTGCGGCGCAATTGACCGAATGCACCAGGGTGCCTTCCATCGAATAAAACCCTCCGTATTTGCCGTCGGTATTTTCCGGTGACCAGCCGTCGAATTGCGCATAGACCAGGCGGTCGTTGGAAAAATAATCACAAGGCGTAAATTCCTGTTGCAGCCCTGCAGCCATCACGATGGGTTTGAAGGTGGAGCCTACCTGCCGCCTGGACTTCACGTGATCGTACTTGAAGGACGCATAATCCACTCCACCTACCCAGGCCTTGACTTTTCCGCTGGTGTGGTCGAGGGCCAGGAACCCGGCATTGAGCATGCGGAGATAATATTTGAGCGAATCCATGGGGGAAAGCAGGGTATCTACAGGCCCTTTATAGGTAAAAAGGGTCATGTCCGTTTTCTGATTAAACGTTTCCTCGATCTCAGCCACGCTGTATCCGCCTTTTTTCATTTGTATATACCGGTCGGTTTTAGGGACCTGGTCGGACAACAGGGAAGTCTGGCCCCAGGGATCCCTTTTTTTCCAGTGGCTGTCAAAATCAGCCTGGAGCCTGACCATGCGTTCCCGGACCGCCGTTTCTGCAAGACGCTGCATATGTACATCCAGGGTCGTATATATTTTCAGGCCATCGGTGTACAGGTTATAGGGTTTGCCGTCCTCTTTCAGGTAATCCTTCAGTAATTTATTGAGGTCCAGGCGGATTTGTTCCCGGATATAAGTGCCCACTCCTTCCGTATGCCCTTCCCGGGTGTACTTGAGTTTAATAGGCAGTTTCGCAAGAGAATCGTATTCGGCCGTTGCCAGAAAACCATTTTTGACCATTTGTTTTAAAACCACATTCCTCCGGTCTGTCGCCCTCTCTTCATTCCTCAGCGGGCTGTAGATTCCGGTTGCCTTGAGCATACCAACCAATACGGCCGCATCCTGGATTTTGATCTTGTCCGGATCGGTGTTGAACAATTGTTTGCAGGCCACTTCGATGCCGAAGATGCCATTGCCGAAAGGCACGGTATTGAGGTACCAGGTCAGAATTTCTTCCTTGGTGTAGATCCGTTCGAGCCTCCGGGCGATAAACATTTCTCTCAGTTTGTTGACCGGTGTGGTGAGTAGCCAGAGTTCTTTGCGGGGATACAGGTTTTTGGCCAGTTGCTGGCTGATGGTGCTTCCTCCTCCCGAGGACTGGTCCATCAGCAATATGGATTTTACTATGACCCTGGCCCAACTCCTTAAGTCGATGCCCTGGTGCTTATAAAATCGTTCGTCTTCGGTAGCTACAAGGGCCTGGATCACATGGGGCGCGATAGCCTTGTAATTGACATTGGTCCTGTTTTCGATGAAATATTTACCCAGCAAACGGTTTTCGTCATCCAGCAGTACGGATGAAACGGGATTGTTGATCTGCTTTAATTCACCGGTGCCGGGGATCGATCCGAAAAGGCCGATGCGGACCAGGAAGCTGAGAAAAAAGATGGAAAACAGGCCGGCGACAAAAAACAAAGCCATGAGCCTCAATACCTTTTCCCAGGTGTGATCTGCTTCGAAAGCGGCCTTTACAAACGACTTGATCTCCTCTTTAAAAGGTATTTTCATGGATACTTTTAAACGCAAAAAAGACAGGATCTATTTCAGGCGGTCAGTATTTCTTCCAGGATCTGGGGGGACTCCAGTCCCTGAAAATGATCCAGATGCATCCGGTAATAATCCAGTACCCTTGCCAACAATTCCCGCCGGATGGACCTGGACGCTAAATTTACTCCCTGCAGTTCCAGGATGTTTTCACATTCCAGGATCCTGCTCAAAAGAGTGGTTTGTGCCCCTTCCAGATAGTCCGGGTGCGGAGGGGTGTTTTTCAAAAACAGGCCTTCCCGCAAGTCAAATACCCGGTGATCCGGGCCAGGGCATTTCAAGGGCTGGAAGCCAAGGAACCTGGTAAACCCCAATGCGAAATAAACCGGCACCCAGGGAAGGGGAGTGGTTCCTTCATCCGCCAGGTCCAGGCAATCCTTCACCCATTGATACAACGCCTCATCCTGTACCGAACCACGCAAACATTTCCTCACTATTTCCAGGATAAAAATGCCAATGGCACTGCGGTGGATTTCGAAGGAAAGGGACTGATAGGTCCTTAAAAACCGGGCTTCTTTGATCCGGTGGAGTGTCCGGTCTTCTTTATAATAGACTACCAGCTCGAGCTGATTCATAATCTGAAAAAGGCCTGACCTCGAGTTTCCCGAAGTGACCCCACCCATGATAAAAGACTGGAGGCCCAGTTTGCGGGTCAGGATTTCGGTAATGATGCTGGTCTCGCCGTATTTGATGGTTCGGACTACGATTCCTTCGGTTTGTATTAAGGCTGCCACCCGGTAAAATTACAATAAGCAGGTCAATATCATATTAAAATTTTTTATAATATCAATCCGGATTGATCTTTTTACCTTTGCGCCCATGATCAAGCTTCTACCGCTTTTTTTAATCATCTTCGCCATACCTGCCTGCAAAACGGATAAAGGAGGGGAGGCCATTCAGGACAAGGAGCCCCTCACCATCGAGTGGTCCAAGGATGTACCGGCAAAACACGATATCGTCAACGGCAGGGCAGTGACCTATAAAGATGAGATCTATGTGCTGGCAGGAGTAGACGGGCGGTTTATGAAGTACAACCCGGAAACCTATGCCTGGGTTGACCTCTCTGGCCTGCCCGTGCCGAGAACCGAAGCGGCCATGATCCTTTGGAACGACAAGATCATCGTGGCCGGCGGTGTGGATGATTCCAGCAATCTGATGAGCCGGGTGGATTATTATGACCTCAACGACCAGGTATGGAGAATGTTCGCATCCCTGCCCCAGGGCCGGGCCCGGTTTTATCTTAATATTTACGATAACATGTTGTATGCAAACGGCGGGGCCTGCGGAGCAAATGAAAGTTCCTACAGCCCCTGCATTGAAGTCGTGTCCTACAACGACTCTACCATGCAATGGGAGATCCTGACCAATATTCCCTCTTCCCGCTTTGGTCATGTATCGGTGTCGAATGGCCCTGAACTGTATATGATTGGCGGATATGGCCTGGTGCCCAAAATGGGGACTTATTACCTCAATCATGCTGATCAGGTGGTAGATACCCGGCCGGAAATGCCGAATCACCGTGGAAATTTCGGCGCGGTCCTGGTCGGCAACTACATTTTGACTTTTGGTGGCAAAACCCAGGCTATGAATTCTCCGATGGAACGATATTCTATTGCGTCCAAAAAATGGGAATCCCTGGCTTCCTGTCCGTTTTGGACAGACCGTTTTGCTTTTACCCGATATAAAAACACGATTTATGTCTTTGGGGGCTCACAATTTCCCCGGCAGGTCTGGAAAGGAAAAATAGTCTTTAAAGAATGAACCTGCACATTCCTCAGGATTTGTTTATCAGAATGGCACTGGATTTACCCTGGTGGTAATACAGGATATGTTGTCCGTTTTTAATTATTCCTTCGAGTTACGCCAGGATCTCGGACATTTAGGTTCCACCTCATTGAAATGAACAGTCCATTTCCCCTGCTCCAGTTTGTCGAGGCAAAGGAATTCATCCGGCAGGTTGGTAAGGTTAAGCACGGAATGCCTGATGCGTTTGACGAGTTTTATCCGGTTGGCGGGCAATGGCTTCATTGACATATAGATAATGATATTTCGTTTTTTTATCTTCCTGCAATGAAGCCCATTTTCACCTCCCTCTGTTCGTTCGGCATGAGCGGCACGGTTTTCCATGCGCCATTTCTCAGCCGCCACCCGGGTTTTAAACTTTATGCCGTCTGGGAAAGATCGAAAAACCTGAGTCCGGAGGCCTACCCCGGTACCCTGGTCTACCGGACCATGGAGGATATGCTGGCAGACCCGGATGTTGAACTGGTCATTGTCAACACACCCAGTTATACCCATTACAGCTATGCCAGGCAGGCCTTATTGGCCGGGAAACATGTGATTGTCGAAAAACCATTCACGGCCACGGTCGACGAAGCCAGTGAATTGACAAATCTGGCAAAACAACATGGGCTTAAATTGTCGGTATTTCAAAACCGTCGATGGGACAGTGATTTTAAAACCGTGAAGGGAATTGTGGAACAGGGAGTCCTTGGGGAGGTCCTGGAAGCCGAATTCCATTATGACCGGTATAATCTCAGCCTGAGCCCAAAAGCACATAAGGAAACGCCCGGGCCGGCGGTCGGATGCCTTTATGACCTGGGCCCTCACCTGATCGATCAGGCCCTGCATTTATTCGGTATGCCGGAAGCCGTCTTTGCAGACCTGATGATCACCAGGCCCGGTTCGAAGGTGGATGATTATTTCGAAATCCTGCTTTATTACCCGGCCATGAGGGTACGCCTGAAATCGGGATACCAGTTCAGGGAACCCGTGCCTTCTTTTGCCGTACATGGTTCAAAGGGGTCGTTTCTGAAGGCCAGGGCGGATGTACAGGAAGGGCATCTGCAGGCCAAACGATCACCTTCCGAAGCGGACTGGGGCCTGGAGCCTCAATCGGCCTGGGGCCTGTTACACACTGAAATTGAAGGCACCCTGGTCCGGAAACATATTCCCTCTTCCCTGGGGAATTATATGGAATATTACGAAGGAGTCTATCAAAGCATACGTAATCATGCTCCAATGCCGGTGACGGGTGAGGATGGCCTGAAAGTCATCCGGGTGATCGAAGCTGCCCGGGCCAGCCATGAGACTCGTCAAGTGGTCTCTGTTTCCGGTTAGTGGGTTAGTAAGTAAGCAAAAATAAGTTACTGTTTTTCTGCAAAAGGGGTAAGTGCATCCCGATGCTATGCAATTGTTATCTTTAAGCAACCTTTCCGACTGATTCCTGCAAAGTCCTGTTTATGAAAAAATGGTTCAACCCAACGATCCTCGCGTTTGCCTTTCTATTATTTCTTTCCTGCAAAAACCAAACTCACAACCACCTTGCCTACCCTTTTCAAAATCCGGATCTATCCATAGAACAGAGGGCGGACGACCTGGTCAGTCGCTTGAACCTGGATCAAAAAATAGCCCAACTGATGAACCAGGCACCGGCAATAGACAGTCTGGGCATTCCTCAGTACAACTGGTGGTCGGAAGGCCTCCATGGCATAGCCCGCGCAGGCTTGGCAACGGTATTTCCACAGGCTATAGGCATGGCTTCCACCTGGGATGAAGAACTGATCCATCGCGTGGCCAATGTGATATCGGATGAAACCCGGGCCAAACACCATGAATTTGTGAGAAGGAATAAAAGGTTTATTTACCAGGGGCTTACTCTCTGGTCACCCAATATCAATATATTCCGGGACCCCCGGTGGGGCCGGGGGCAAGAAACCTATGGAGAGGATCCTTTTCTGACCGGTACCCTGGGTGTACAATTTATTAAAGGGCTGCAGGGCGATGATCCGGAGTATTTAAAAACCATTGCCACGGTGAAACATTTTGCCGTGCACAGCGGGCCTGAACCGGAGCGGCATACTTTCAATGCCCAGGCCGGACTCAAGGATATGTATGAAACCTATCTCCCCCAGTTTGAAATGGGGATAAAAGAAGGCAAAGCTTATTCCCTGATGTGCGCCTACAACCGGCTCAACGGGGAAGCCTGTTGCGGCAGCCACGGCTTGCTACAGGGCATCCTCAGGAAGGACTGGCATTTTGACGGTTTTGTGGTTTCGGATTGTGATGCCATCGATGACATCGCCCTGCATCATAAAATCACGGCTACACCCGAAGAAGCGGTCGCCCTTGCAATAAAGTCCGGCACCGACCTGGAATGCGGTCGTTTTTTTAAACACCTCAGGGCGGCCGTTGATCAAAACCGGATCACGGAAAAAGAACTGGACATCGCCTTAAAGCGCCTCTTTATCGCCCGGATGAAATTGGGTATGTTTGACGACAGCACCCGGGTAAAATGGGCCCGTATCCCTTATTCCATGGTGGACCGGGAAGCACACCGGCAACTGGCCCTGGAAACAGCACGAAAATCCATGGTCCTGCTGAAAAATGAAGGCCAAATCCTGCCATTGAAAAAAGACTTAAAAACAGTTGCCGTCATCGGGCCGAATGCCGATCAGTGGCTCATGCTTTTGGGTAATTACAATGGGGTCCCCGCTGACCCGGTGACCCCGTTGCGTGGAATCCGTGAAAAACTGCCCAATGCGAAAGTATTGTTTGCCCAGGGCAGTGAACTGGCTGAAGGCATGCCCATGTTTTACACTATCCCGGGAGAGGTCTTGTTCAATGGACCTTCAAAAGGCCTGAAGGTGGAATATTTTGGCAACAAGGAACTGTCCGGTGAACCCCTGACCACATCCATGGACAGTATCCTGGATGCCAACTGGAATGACCGTGCCCCCCGGCCGGATATGGATGATGACGATTTCGGGGTCCGTTGGACTGGTGAAATAAGGCCCCAATCCACTGGGATTTATCAATTGGGAGTAATCACAACCTGCAACACACAACTGTATTTTGAAGACAGTGTAGTCGCAAAGACTGTTTATCATTTCAGGAATGAATACGGGGACCCAAGGCTTCGCAAGTCAGTATCCATCCGCCTTGAGAAAGGAAAATCCTATAAAATCCGTGTGGATGCCTCGGAGACTTTTGCCGACGCCCAGGTTCAACTGGTTTGGGCCGCTCCCAAACCCAACTTAAAAAAGGATGCCCTGGCTATCGCAGCGAAAGCCGATGCGGTGATCCTCTGTATGGGCATTACCCCGAGAATGGAGGGGGAAGAAATGGATATTAAAATCGATGGATTCCGCGGTGGTGACCGCACCAAACTGGCCCTTCCTGCCATTCAGCAGGACCTGATCCGCTCCATTCACGCCCTTGGAAAACCGGTGGTCCTGGTCCTTCTTAATGGCAGCGCGCTTGCGGTCAATTGGGAGGACGAACATATACCCGCCATAGTGGAAGCCTGGTATCCGGGCCAGGCCGCAGGCACGGCCATTGCCGATGTCCTTTTTGGTGATTACAACCCTGGAGGAAAACTTCCGGTCACATTTTACCGGTCCGAGAAGGATCTGCCTCCCTTTGACCAATATGCCATGACGGATCAGACCTACCGTTATTTCAAGGGAAAGCCCTTATACCCTTTTGGCCATGGATTGTCTTATTCTCGTTTTGAATACGCAGACCTGGTCATGGATTCCTTATTGGTCAGGAACGCCGCTGCCTCGATTAAGGTAGAAGTCAAAAATACCGGAGAAATGGACGGCGATGAAGTGGTGCAGGTATATGTCAAAAATATGGATGCCCCGGGCCACCAGCCCATTCATTCCCTCAAAGCCTACAAACGGATTCATCTCAAAGCCGGTGAAAGCAGGGAAGTTCAACTCCTACTTCGTGAAGATGCATTTGCTTATATCAATGATAAGGGTGAAAAAGGATATGAACCCGGCCGTGTTGAAATCTTTGTAGGGGGTGGGCAACCGGGATTTGTGGAAAATGGAATCAGCCAAAATGCGCGGATTCAATGACTACCCCGCGGAAGTATTTCTCGGCCTGGTAGTTTCAAAGCGAAGAACCGCCATCGAGTTTTATAAATGGCGACTTTAGCAGATACCCTGCCCGGTGCTGATCTTCCCGTGAAAATTCTTTGAGCCCATAGTGAATTTCTTCGGGCCGGACCGGTTTCCAGGTGCCAAAGATCCGGTCCCAGAAAGTAAAGACGTCTCCGTAATGTGAATCCGTAAGCGCTTGTTCGTCGGAATGATGGATCTTGTGCCAACCGGGCGTGGAGAACAATAAGCGGCCATATTTTTCAAGCCAGCCGGGCATTTTGTAGTTGCTGTGCTGCAGGATAAGCAACGGTAGGGCCAAGGTGCCATACAGGATAAACGAAGTCAAGGTTATGCCCATGAGGGGGATCCAAAGGCAGGGAAACAAACCCTGGGCAAGGACTACGTCAAGGGGATGAAAACGGAGCGAGGAGGTGGCATTCAGGTAGGGGTCGGAATGATGTACCCGGTGAAACCTCCACAGGATTGGGGCTTTGTGCTGCAAATTGTGGAAAAGATACCCTCCAAGGTCAATCAGGAAGATGCCGGCAATGACCTTCATCCATTGAGAAATTCCTGAAAGATGGAGGAGGCCCCACTGATTTTTTTGCGTCCATTCCAGCATCCCCAAAACCAGGATGCTGAGAGCACCGTTTACGATAAATGAGATCAGGGTGAGAATCAGATTTTGGCCATCATGTTTGCGTTTGTTCTGCGGGGAATTCAGGTAGGGCATCCAGCGTTCAAGATTGTACATGACGATCAGGATGACCAGGAGTATTACAGGTTGAAGTTGGGACAGGGTTTGAAGCATGAACTTTTTTTTCAAACCTACCGGTCCGGAGGGTATCATTTCAAGGTCATGGCCTGTTCACTGTTTGTTCAAAATTGGCTTGTACCGGCATTTTGAATCTTTCAGGGAACCACAATGGACCTTTGCATTTTTTACCTTAAAAAGTCATAAGAATTCAAAATAGGACTGTCCCGGTGTTATTATTCGTTAAGTTGCCGGCGTTCTTTCTCTTAAATTCATCCTAAATTGCAAACCGAAACTTAGAATCCGTGAAAACCAAAACCGCCATTGCATTGTACCTGATGCTTTTATTTTTCAGTGTACAGTGCAAACAAAAGGAGGCTGCAGACCGCACCCCGCTAAAAACCGGAGCAGCCAACCTGGCTTACCAATGGGGAAAAATATCCCTCGAACTCACTGCTAACGATACCGAACGGTTCCGTCCACGCCCTACAGTCACGTCCCGCATACTGGGCCTGGTTTGGACCGCCATCTATGATGCCTGGTCCAGGTATGATTCTACGGCAAAACCGGTCTACCTGCGCCATGTGGAACGGCGGCCCATTTCTGAGTTTACCGAAAAAAATAAAGAAATCGCCATCAGCTTTGCGGCTTATGAGGCATTGAAGCAGTTTTATTTTGCCGACACTATAATTTTGGGTGAATACATGTCCTCCCTGGGCATGGATGCGGCAGACCACAGCCTTGATCCCACCTCCCCTTCCGGTATCGGCAGACTGGCAGCCCGGGCCGTTATAGAGGCCAGATTGGCGGATGGAGCCAACCAAAAGGGTGATATGGATACCAGCGGTAACGCATACCAGGATTATACCGGATATGCGCCGGTGAACACTGCTGATAAATCCACCGACGTCATGCGATGGGCGCCTAAATATTTCAAGGACAGTATTCTCGGAACCTACGCGCCTGGTTGCCTCACCCCCCATTGGGGCAAAGTAAAAACCCTGCTCCTGGACAGCGCCAGCCAGTTCAGGTCGCCTCCGCCTCCTGCACTTGGCTCCGAGCAGTTGAAAAATGAAGTCCGTGAAGTAGTGGAGATGCAGGCAAAACTCAATGATGAACAAAGAGCCCTGGTAGAATTCATGCGGGATGGCCCCAAATCGGTGCAACAGGCTGGACACTGGCTCATCTTCGCCCAGGATGTATCGGTCAGGGACAATCATACCCTGGATCAGGATGTAGTCATGTATTTTTTAGTGGAGGCTGCCGCCATGGATGCCTTTATTGCCTGTTGGGAAACTAAGATGTATTATGATTATGCCCGGCCCTATGCCCTCGTTCATGAATATTATAAAGACAAGACCATCGATGCCTGGGCAGGACCGGAAAAAGGCTGGACCAAAATCAAAGGCTCCGAATGGAGGCCCTATTCCCCTGATCATTTCCTTTGTCCGCCCTTCCCGGCCTACGTTTCCGGCCACAGCACGGTCAGCGGGGCCTGTTCGGAAATATTAAGACTATACACAGGAAGCGACACCTTTGGCATTGAAGTCCAGAGAGTAGCTGGGGAGATGACCGAAACCAACCGCCTTGGGGATACCGTAACCCTGAAGTTCCCAACTTTTACCAGTACCGCCGACCAGGCAGGTTTATCCCGCGTGCTTGGGGGATATCATATCCAGGTCGATAATGTTGAAGGGCTTGCCTTGGGCAGGAAGGTAGGCCATGAGGTCTGGAAAAAATACATGGAAAAACTAAAATAAGGCATGGATATATGCCATCCACGCCTTTTATCGCTAAGTGCGTTTATTTTTTCGTGACTTTGTACGTATAAAGCGGAGTATTGAGGATGAGCTGGATCTCATAATTACCGGCTTCCCCGATAGCGATATTGGCCCCGTCGTATTCCAGGGATAGGTTATTGCCGTTGTCCCCAAAATTGATGCCCCATGCATCGTTAGCCCTGAATTTGATCTCGCCGCTCTTCAGGGAGGTGGTAATGGTCCAGATACCGGTTGCAGGATTATAGGTCAGGTCCTGATCGGAATCCCATCCATTGGCCGTGGCAGAGCCGATCAGGCCCCAATGGGTGCGTGTGAACGAGTGGGATTTATCAACCAGGTTAGCCCTCAACCGGTAATAACCTGCATCCGGAGCTTTCAGATTGTCCCCATTCTGATCGAGCACACCATCCGCACCGGTATCGCCATAATTAATATCCCATTTGGGCCCAACCGTGTATTTGAATTCGGTGTTGGCCGGGAAATAAAGGAAACCCTCATATTTATCATCGCTTTTCAGGGAGTAAATCACGGTGTTGTTGTCAGCCGGATTCCAGCCCTGGTGACTTCCTGGGACCTGGAGTTTAGGATAGTTGAGGGATGCCTTATAGGGTGTAATAGTGAGGTCAATGACTTTGGAATAAAGCAAATTGGCCTTATTGCTTATTTTGGATTGGATGCGCAATTCCATGGTGACCGGCTTATCAGGTGCAAATTCCCTGCCCAGCAGGATGGAATTCATTCTTTCAACCGTAACCGTATTCAGTGCAGGCCGATTGACGGTGCCAAGGACAGTCGGTTCTTTAAAATTATTGCCTTTGGCATCCAGCTGGACTTCATAAGTTACCTGGGCCTGATAGCCAAAACCGGCATCGGACCAGGAAATATTGGTAAGGATATTTTTGGCGTTTTCTTCTTTCAGCACAAAACTGGAGTTCGCTGTTGGGGTGAACAGGACCGGATTAGCCCCATACTGTAAATAAGGCCCGTCGATCTCTTTTTCACAAGCAGAGAGGATCAGGAGACCTGCCGCCAAAATCATAAATAGGTTTTTCATAATTTTTTCTCTTTCCTGGTTTAAAAAATGGAGGATTAATAGCCGGGATTCTGTTTCAGTTTTGGGTTAGCTCCAAGGTCTGAAGCGGGTATTGGGTAAACATTAAATTTAAGATCGGTAGACCTGCCTTCAGGCACTCCGCCTTTCCACGGCCAGAGATAAGTGGACTGGCTAAACCTGCCAAACCTTACCAGATCGGTACGCCGGGTGCATTCCCACAGCAATTCCCTTGCCCTTTCATCCAGGATAAAATCCAGGGTCAGATCACCGCTTTCGATGTTTCCACTGGGTCCTTTGAAGGCTCTGGCCCTGAGTTTATTTATCTGCTGAAGAGCCTGGTCCCTGGATGAACCCGTGCCTCCGCGGATGACCGCTTCCGCAAGCATGAGATAGGCATCAGCCAGCCTGAACAGGGGGAAATCATTATCAACAAATACTTTATCCGAACCCGGCTGTCCGGCAGAGGTGATGTTTTTGAATTTGGTGACCGCATACCCTTCGGTAAACTGGGTGATATCCGTGATTTCAAGGTTTTGGCCGGAAGTATAAAACATGCCTCTGGAATCAATACTTCCTTTTTCCAATTGATACGAATAATCCGGTTTATCCAGGTAGAGCTTGATGATATAGGTGCCGTCTGAAGGTATCTGGATATTAGCGCCGCCTTCTTCCAGGGAAGCATTGGCCCCATTGTCGCCATAATTCAGGTTCCACCCATCGTTGGCTCTGAATTTGATTTCGCCTTTTACCAGTGGGATGGTAATGGACCAGGAATTGGTCTTGGCGTCATAAGCGAAGTCCGTATCACTGTCCCAACCGGTCGGGGTGGCGCTGCCGATCACACCCCAGGTTGTTTTGACAAGAGTGTATTTTTTATTTATCAGGTCCACATTTATTTTATAAACTCCGGCAGTTGCAATTTTAAGATTGGCACCATTTTGTTCAAGACTGCCATTGGCACCGTCATCTCCATAATTTTCATCCCAATTGGGCCCGACGGTAAACTTAAATTCGGCCGGTTCTGAAAAATAAATATAGCCCTCAAAATTACCGTCATTCTTGGGGGAGGTAAACGTATTTGCTTTGGCGGGATCCCAGCCCTGATAGCTTCCGGGCGCATAGATCTTTGTTAGATTCACGTTTGGAGTCAGGGGATATACCAATACATCGCCTCCTTTGCCGGAGGTAAACTTTTTGACAATGGCACTGGTGGTCCTGGTTCCCCCCCATCCTCCGTCAATGCCAAAATCGTTGACATTCATACTGCCCCCTACGGCTGCATGAACCACAAAGGTCATGCCTCCCCAGGTTTTGGAATTAACTCCATCAAACAAAATCGGGAATATGATTTCCGGGGATTTGTTGTTGTCTGCCCTGAACAGGTTTTCATACTTGGGATCAAGTGAGAAGGGAGCAGCAATGACCTTATTGCAGTAGGTAATGCAATCGGTATATTTATTTTGCCCGGTATAAACTTCTGCATTCAGGTACAACTTGGCGAGAAGCATCCAGACGGCAGCCTGGTCCGCCCGCCCATATTCATTCGTTTTTGGCGCTTTGAGGGCGGGTTCCACTTCTTTAAGTTCAGTTTCAATAAAACTAAAAAGGTCCTCTTTAGTGATCTGGTCCGGGAAAAAGTTTCCTACGGCATTGGCTTCCGTGACAAAAGGGACGTTGCGGAACATATCCAGCGCATGATAATAACTCAGTGCCCTCAGGAACCTCACCTCATTGCGGTAGGTAGTGACGTCGGTGAGCACATTTCCTGTAATTCCTCGTGAACTGAGTTTTTCTTCGGTCGTTTCGCGGAGAAATTCATTGCAAAGGGAGATCTGGTAAAAGATCCTGTTGTACATAGCGGTGATGAATTCATTGTTCGCATCCCAGTCCTGCTGATGGAAATCGTGTATGTTGCCATCATTCCAGCCGATCACCGCTTCGTCGGTGGACAGTTCCTGGGCCTTCCAGTATTGCCTCAGATAGGTTGAAAACCCTTCATCGATTCCGCTGATGTCCGCAAGACCGGAAGGACCTTGTTGTCCGCTCAAGGCAAGGCCTGCGTATATTTTAGCCAACACTTTTCTATATGAAGCCGGGTCCTTATACACCTCCACAGAGGTGATCTCATCCTTGTCTAAGGGGACCGTGTTCAGGTCGTCGAAACAGGAAGGGTGGGTAAGGGCCAGTATTGCAATCAATATCCCTGTTTTCAGTTTGATATTTTTCATGATATGCGATTGATTTTTGAATCTTAGAATGAAGCGTTTAATCCAAGTAAAAATGTCCTGGAGCGTGGATAAATATTGCCATCTACCCCCGGGGAAGTCGGGTTGTATACCTCCGGATCGAGTCCTTTGTATTTGGTGATGATAAATGGATTTTGCACGGTCACCGAAAGCCTCAACCCACGTGCAAAGGTTACCTTGTCAAACTGGTAACCGGCAGTCACATGGTCCATCCTTACAAAGGATCCGTCCTGGACAAAATGATCGCTGAAGAGTTGCACGTTATCCATATTGAGGCGCCAGATGTCACGTACAGAATTGTACAGTATGCCGGTGCTTCCATAGGTTCGGTTTCCAAAGGCTCCGTTTGCCTCAAGGCTGTTGTAAATAAAATTTCCGAAACTGGCCCTGGCTCCTGTGCTGAGGTCAAACTGGCCAATCGTGTAGGAGGCACTAAGCCCCAGCGTAAAATCCGGGGCAGGTTTTTTGTATCGGTATTGGTCTCTCGGCGTCACCAGGCCATCACCATTGCGGTCCACATAGAGGCCTTCGACAGGATTGTTATTGTGGTCGTATACTTGTTCATAGACCCAATAGGAATTGGCCGGATAACCGACGCTGTGTACCTGGATGGTATTTCCCACTCCTCCCGGAATACCGCCGGTAAATACGCCTACATAATTGGGGTCGTCCGTGGCAGTAAGCCGGGTGATTTTGTTTTTGTTTACGGTTGCGTTTACGCCGATTTCAAGCAATTGGTTTTCTTTCCTGAGGGCGATGGTATTTAAAGTCAGTTCGACCCCGGTGTTTTCAAGATCTCCGACATTGGTAGTAAGGAAATTGGTGAGATTGGTCCCTGCAGGAACTGGAATAAAATTGAGCAGGTCATTGGTGACCCGGTGGTAGGCGTCCAGGGTACCGCTGATGCGGTCTTTGAACAATCCAAAATCAAATCCGGCATTGTAAGTGGTGGTTTCCTCCCATTTTATATTTGAATCATAACCCTGCGGGCGAAGGGTCGTGACAAACTCATTGCCAAACTGGTACCTCGCATTTTCAAAACTGGACAGGTACCGGGGAAGGTAATTGTAATAATCATCGTCGCTGATGCTTTGCTGGCCGGTAATGCCATAACCCAGTCGCAGTTTTAAATTACTCAGGGTGCCCTGGCTGTTGTTCAGGATCTTCCAGGCAAAGGCTGCTGCAGGAAACAAACCCCAGCGGGTGTCCTGGGAAAAACGGGATGTCCCGTCCCTGCGAAGGGTAAAGGTCAGGAGGTATCGGTCAGAAATGTTGAGATTTGCCCTTCCAAATAAAGAGACCAGGAAATACTCAGCCGGATTATAATTTTCAGGAGTCAATATTTTATTTCCAATAAAATTGGTGGCCTGAAAATATCCTTGTTTATAAAAGCGCTGCCAGGAGTATCCAGCCAGAAGTTCGAGAGCGTATTCTCCGAATTTCGGGCTATAGTTGAGATAAGCCTCAAGTAATTTATTGGTTTTATCCTGATCGTAGATTCCACGGTTTCCCCGGTCGCTCCAGGTCCAGGAAGCATTTTGGGGGACAATGTCCTTTCCTTCTCCGCGGGAATCATCGATAGCTACATTTAGATTTGCTCTCAGGTCATGTAAAAAAGGGAGCCGGTAATCCACTTGCAGATTGGTGACTATCCGGTTTACGTCGGAAGTATTGTCCCTCAGATTCAGAAGGGCAAGAGGATTGGCTGGAGCAAGAGTATTTGGATTGCCGTCCGGATTTTTAAAAGTGAAATAGCCACCGTATACGCCATTATCATAAATCGGCTGTGTGGGATCAAATGCGGTTGCAGATCCAATGGCGCCCCAATCGGCAAACCGGTTATTGATCAGCATGCCCTTTACATCAAATATCACCTGGAGGGTATTATTGATGAATTTTGGGGTGAGTTTTAAGGCGGCGGTTTTGCGGTTGAATTTATCGGTTTTCAACAATCCGGTCCGGTCAGTATATCCGACTGAAAACCGGTATGGGAGGAAACCAGCCCTGCCCGAAAGGCTTATATTCTGGTCCAAAGTCTGACCGGTCTGGAATATCTGGTCCTGCCAGTCGGTATTCGAATTGCCGAGCAGGCTGGGTGCAGGATGTGAATCCGGGTACCTGCTGCGCACGTATGTTCTGAATTCATCTGCGCTGAGGACATCGACCTCGTTTGCCCTGCGGCTAACGGCATAACTCCCGCTGTAATCCACAGAAATGCTTTTGGTAGTTCTTGATTTTTTGGTTGTGATCAGGATGACTCCATTGGAAGCCCTCGATCCGTATATGGCAGTAGCAGAAGCATCCTTTAAGACCGTGACGGATTCGATGTCGTTGGGGTTTACAATATTTAAAACGTTGCGGTCACCGGAAATCCCGTCATTGGCTACGGGCACACCGTCAATCACGATCAGCGGATCATTGGAGGCGCTCAGGGATGATCCTCCCCTGATCCGGATTACAGACCCCCCACCTGGTTCGCTGCTGTTGTTGACTTGCAGACCCGCAATTTTACCCGTCAGAAGTTCAGGGGCAGCGGTTATAGCCCCTTTATTGAATTTTTCACTATTGACTACCTGGATGGATCCGGTGGCGTCTTCCCGCTTGACGGTGCCATATCCGATCACCACAATTTCCTGCAATTGTTGGCCGGGTTCGAGTATGATATCAAGTGTACTGGCGTTGCCCACGTCCACAATACGCGTGGTAAACCCCACATAGGAAACAATCAGCCTCACCACTCCGTCCGGTATCTGGATGGAGTAAGTGCCATCGATATCGGTGATCACACCCTGACTGGTGCCCTCTACCTGGACGGAAGCCCCGATCAGCGGTTCGTTGGTGGAATTGTCAAAAACAGTTCCTGTCAGGGTTCTTTGGGCAAAGGCGGCCGACAGGCTAAAAAAAGCCAGGGAGATCAGGAGTAACTTTTTCATACAATAGGAGAACGAGTGTTAATAAATTTCGCGCTCAAATGTAAAAATAAATTTTAAAAGGATTTTAACCAGGGCGGATAAAATAATAGTATTTCTTTATGCTAAAATCATACAATTCTGTACTCAGAGTATAATCTTTTGCCGAAACGATTTTTTTGAGGCATCCCTCACTTCCAGTATATAAATACCGGTGGTCAGCGATTGGACAGATACTGTATAGATCATCCCGCTTGCCCCAGCCGCTTCCGAAAGGACCAGGCTTCCCTTTATATCGTAAAGCCTTATCTGGTGGAGCCTTTGGTCGGGGCCGGAGCTTGTGATTTGAATTTTTCTAGCCAGGCTGTCTACGATCACCCTTATCCCATCCAGGGTATTGACCGTTTCCAGACCCACCGGCGAATAGTTGTAGGACATCCAGGCGATCCCCCCATCTTCCAGGAGGTTGTAGTCAAAGTCGAAGAAGGTCGCATGCTCCTGGTGGGATCCCTGGCCCCATTGGGTAAAGCAGGGAGAGGATACCCAGGCAGGCTCCCAATAAATCACACCGCTGCCGCCATTCCTCATAATCTCCCGGGTAAGGTCTATAAGCCATTTTTTCTGGTTTTCCGGACTGGCGGGTGCATATTCGGGATGTACTTCGGAAATTATATTATTGGCCTGGTCCTGGCTGGCTGTGGTCCATATATAGCCTGTTTCAAAAATCATGATTTCTTTTTGGTATTTGTTTTTCAGGGTTTGGATTAGGGCGCCGGTCTCCGCGATGGTGGAGGGTTTGTGCCAGGCCCAGTAATAGGATATGCCGATGAGGTCAAAATCGGTTACTCCGTTTTGGACAAACTGGTCGATCAGCCAACCGCTGTCTTTCGGCCCGGCTGCATGAATGGCCACCCTGATCCTTTTATTACTGCTTTTTTCAAAATCCCGGACTGCAGCAAAGGCAGAATTAAAAAGCACGGCATTACGAGGCCAGTCCAGGGTATATTTGGCATTGTCCTCTGAAGACAGAAGGATGCCTTTATTCGTCTCATTGCCGATCTGCACCATCTCGGGAAGCAGGCCATTCCGATTTAAGGTTTGAAGTGTGGCCAGGATATAAAGGTATAAGCTGTCTTTTAATGCCGGAAGGTTGTTCACCACGGGTTCCCAGGCGGACGGCACGAGCTGTTTGGAAGGATCGGCCCAGTTGTCTGACAAATGAAAATCAAGCAAGACCTGCATTCCATTCGCTTTGGCCCGGCCGATGCTTTTCATCACGTCTCCGAGGTCGGAATAAAGTTTGCCCTGGTTGAGGTTTTTATACCATATTGGATTTTTCCATAACCGGAGCCGCACCAGGTTGCCCCCATGGTCGGCGAAGATGCGGTATGGGTCCTTGGCTACTTTATTTTCTTTGTAGATCACCCCGCAATCTTCCATCTCATTCACATAGGAGAGGTCATTGCCGAAATAAAAGGTCTGACCAACGGCCAGGTTCAGTGTTATTGCGGTAAAAAAAACTATGCTGATTATTTTCATAGCCTCGGTCTTTTGATGATGATCCAGTCTGCAAAGGTACCTATCCGAAATTTTTACAGCTGACAGCTCATTGCTGACCGCTGACTACACATGCCTCCAACCCTGGGCTTCGAGGGGCACGTATTTGCCGCCGGAGGTTTGGAGCAGGATTTTTTCTTCGGCAGGACGGATTTCCCCGATGACATAAAAACCGGGCAGGTATTTGATCCTTTCAAATTCTTTTTCAGAAATGGTAAACAACAATTCATAGTCCTCCCCGCCATTGAGTGCGCAGGTGATCGGGTTAAGATTAAATTCAAGCGCCAGCTCGGTGGCCAGTGGATGGATGGGCACCAGGTTTTCTTCAATGAGGGCGCCGGTTCCGGACTGCCTGCAGATGTGCATGATTTCAGAACTTAATCCGTCGCTGATATCGATCATGGCGTGCGGTTTCACATGAAGTTTATGAAAACTATCCACCACATCCCGGCGGGCTTCCGGTTTGAGTTGCCGGCCAATAAGTGGGCTGTATTTTTCATTAAGCTCCGGCTGGATACCGGGCGTGCTCTGAAAGATTTGTTTTTCCCTTTCGAGCAACTGTAGTCCCAGGTAGGCGGAACCCAGGTCCCCGGTGACACAGATCAGGTCACCCGGCCGGGCTCCGGAACGGTAAACTACCTGATCGGGAGCGGCCTGGCCGATGGCTGTAATGCTGAGAAACAAACCCCTGGGGGAGGAACTGGTATCGCCTCCAATGAGGTCCACTTCATAGTTTTTACAGGCAAGATGAATGCCTTCATAGATCTGTTCGAGGGCTTCCACGGAAAAGCGGTTGGAAAGGGCGATGCTGGTGGTGATCTGACGGGCCTTTCCGTTCATGGCACAGATGTCCGATATATTGACTACCACGCTTTTGTATCCCAGGTGTTTCAGCGGGGTGTACATCAGGTCAAAATGGATCCCTTCGGCCATTAAGTCCGTGGTCACCAGGGTGAGTTGGTCGGATCCTTCAATGACGGCAGCGTCATCCCCGACCCCGTAAAGGGTTTCCCGGTGGTACCGGACTGTATTTCGGGTGAGGTGGTCAATCAGTCCGAATTCCCCCAGCATATTGACATCGGTCTTTTTTTCTTCCATAATCGGTGAGTGGTTGAGTGAAAAAATAAAAATCAGGATGGCACAAAGGCTTTGAGGGATTGCCAGATGGCGTCATCGGGCAGGGGCGCTTCCAGGCTGACGCGGGTACCGTTGGCAGGATGAAAGAATTTCAATCTCCAGGCGTGAAGGTGGATCCTGCCATCTTCGTTGTGTTTTTTTGCTCCGTATTTTACATCGCCTTTAATCGGGCTGCCAATGGCAGCGAGTTGGGCCCTGATCTGGTGATGCCTTCCGCTTTTCAACCGGACCTCCAGCAAATGGTTGTCTCCGGATGTGCCCAGACATTGATAGCTGAGTTCTGCGGGTTTGCCCTCTTTATGCCCTTCATCCACCACAAAGGATTTATTGCTTTTTTTATGGGCAAAAAGAAAGTGATGCAGGGTGCCGGCAGCCGGTTCGGGTTTTTCCTGAACTACCGCCAGGTAGGTTCTATCGACTTGCTGGTTTTTGAGCTGTTCATTTAAGGCGGCTGCCCCGGCTTTTTTTTTGGCGAAAAGGACCAGGCCGCTGCAGGGCTGATCGATCCGGTGAATCAGGAAAAGCTGGGCTTTGCAATAATGCGCCAGTTTGGATTCCAGGGATTCTTCTTTGTTCCGGATGGACTGTACGGCCATGCCGGCCGGTTTATTGTATACGATGAAATGATGGTTGGATTGGATGATCCCGTCTCTGATTCCGGCTTCGTTCATTTTTTTTCTGTGTATTCGGTGTCCTCAATTTCGTCATTCGAAAATGGAGAATCCCGTAGAGGTTTGCGCGGTGCAGCTTTGTCGAGGGAATGGTCGCGCCAGACAAACCGGTATATGAAGTAGCCAACGGCTGCAAGTAAGAGTAGTTTAAGCATATAAAGTTTTCTTAATGCAATTCTTCCTGACCTGCAAATTTATTAGCTTTGCGCCGTTCTGAGCGAATTAATTGATTTTCTTTATCTGAATATATGCATACATTTCGTAAGCAATCCAATATTGCGGGTTGGCTCGTATTTGGCATAGCCTTCCTGGTTTATTATATGACTGCCGAGCGCATGGGCAGTTTATGGGATTGTGGTGAATTTATACTCGGAGCCGCCAAGCTCCAGGTCGTACACCCGCCGGGCGCCCCGCTATTTATCCTGGTAGGCCGCCTGTTTGCCTGGGTGGCTTCGCTGATCAGTTCGGATCCGTCCTCGCAGGCTTTCGCCATTAATTTGCTTTCCGGGATTTGTACCGCTTTTGCCGTAGCTTTTATTTGCTGGTCCACGATCATGCTGGCCAAACTGGCCTGGTTGGGCAGGGATGAGGAACCGGATACCACCCAGGGTCTGGTTTTGTCCGCCGCAGGCCTCGTAGCAGGCCTTACCGGCGCTTTCTGCACTTCGGTTTGGTTCAGCGCGGTAGAGGGAGAGGTTTATGCGATGTCCACTTTTTTCACTGCCCTTACGGTTTGGGCGGGGCTGAAGTGGTATTATCTGCCCTCCAACGCCCAAAATGAAAAGTGGCTGATCCTGGTTTTGTTTGTAGCCGCTTTATCCATTGGAGTGCATCTATTGAGTTTGCTGACCTTCCCCGTCATCGGATTGCTGTATTATTACAAGCGTTTTCAGAAGCATGACCTACGGGGTGCAGTTTTAGCCCTGGCCGGCTCCATTCTCGTGCTGGGCCTGTATCAAAAACTGGTGATTGTGGGATTGCCCAAACTATGGAGCCTTTTTGATTATATGATGGTCAACGGGCTGGGTTTGCCTTTTCATACCGGTATTTTCCCATTCCTTCTGGTCATCGGTGCCGGCATATATTACGGCCTCCATTTCGCCCGCAAAAAAGGGAGTGCCATGCTGCAGAATATTGTAGTTACTTCCCTCCTGGTCATCCTGGGTTTCTCCACGGTGGCTGTCGTGGTGATCCGCGCCAATGCAAACCCGCCGATCAATATGAACGACCCTTCCGACGCCATGCGTCTCATCCCTTACCTCAACCGGGAACAATACGGCGACCGGCCCCTCCTCAGGGGCCCTGCTTATAACGCTTCCGCCATCGACTATACCAGCGAAGACCGCTATGGCCGGGTCGGTGACCGATACGAAGTCGTCGATAAAAAATATACGCCGGTATACCGGTCCTCAGACCAGAAATTTTTCCCCCGCATGGGCCATTCTGACCGGGGTACCCTTTATCAGTATTGGATGAATGGTAAAACCAAACCTGAACAGGCTGACAACATCAGCTTTTTTGTCCGGTACCAGGTGATGTGGATGTATTGGAGGTACTTCATGTGGAATTTTTCCGGAAGGCAGAATTTTGACCAGGGTTATTTCCCCTGGAACCTCAAAAGCGGTCAGTGGTTTTCAGGGATCAAACCGATTGATGAGCTGCGTTTGTACAACCTGGACAAAGAACCCAGCCGGATGAAAAACGATCCGGGAAGAAACAGATATTTTTTCATCCCATTGATCCTGGGCATCCTGGGCCTGCTCTGGCATTATAAAAAAGGCAAAAAGGAATTCCTTGCCCTGGTGATGCTGTTTGTCATTACAGGCTTTGGTATTATCATATATTCCAACCAGCCTCCCAATGAACCTCGTGAACGGGATTATGTACTGGTAGGGTCCTTCCTCACTTTCGCCATCTGGGTGGGAATGGGAGTCCTCTATCTCTATCAATTTATCACAGACAGGCTTAAGGGAAATAAGGCCCTGCCCCTGGTCCTGGCCGGAGGCCTTGGTTTGCTCAGCCCGCTGGTCATGGTTACCCAGGGATTTGATGACCACTCACGCAGGCACCTGAGCGGGTCCCGCGACTATGCCAAAAACTTCCTGGAGTCCTGCGCCCCCAATGCGATCCTGTTTACCTATGGGGACAACGATACCTATCCCCTCTGGTATGCCCAGGAAATGGAAGGCATACGCACAGACGTCCGGGTGATCAACCTGAGCCTGATCGCCGTTGACTGGTACATCAATCAGGTCCGAAGGAAAATAAACCAGTCGGAACCCGTAAAGCTGACCATCTCTGAAGAAAATTACCGTGGAGACAGCCGGATGCAGCTGGTGATTAATGCGCCTGAAAACACGGCCCGCAACGTAAGTGACCTGCTTAAATTCATCAATGAAAGGCATCCGCTCCCGCTTCAAAACGGCCAGACCATGGAAACCTATGTCCCCGCGCGAAAAATCCTGATCCCGATCGACCGCAACCGGGCCCTGGCTTCAGGAATGATCAGCCCGGCCGATTCCAATATAGCGACTCAAATTGAAATAAACCTGACGGGCAATTATATTATGAAGGATGATCTCGCCGTACTGGATATCATTGCCTCCAATATCTATGACCGCCCCATCTATTTTGCCACGACGGCCAACCCGGACCGCCTCATCGGTTTGAATAATTATTCCCAGCTGGAAGGCATGGCCGCGCGGATCGTGCCCGTTCTGACCCAGCCCGATGGCCGTTTTGGGCAATACGGCGCAGGACGGGTGGCGGCGGACAAGATCTATGAGAATATTCTCAAAAAATTCCAGTGGGGAGGCTTTGACAAATACAAGATGTTCAATTTCGAGAACAGCTTTAATCCCAGCTTTTCCGCGATGCGCATCGCTTTTATGCGCGGGATTGACAAATTGGTCAAGGATGGAGAAATGGAGAAAGCAAAGAGCCTCAACGACAAATACTTTGAGGTTTTCCCTCAGAAAAATTTTGAATACAATTCCCAGCGGCTGGTCTTTATCGAGTTTTATTTCCAAATGAACGCCCTCGAGCGGGTGAAGGAAGAAAGTATAAAACTCGCCTCCGAAACGGCCGAGTACCTGGAGTTTTACAACTCCCTTTCCGCCGAAGACCTCGAGGCCGGTTTTAAGGACGATTACAATCAATACATGACGGTGTATCCCCGGCTGACTACGCTTGCCAAGGAAATGAAGGATCCGGAATTTGAAAAACAGATCAATGATATTCTGGGTAAATTTTCAACCACTCCGGTAAAAAAATAGAAGACTTGAATCGATATAAAACCGGCCCGGTTCTTTCTGAACCAGCCGGTTTTTTATTTTCAGGATCCTGTCAGTAAATTCTATTTTTGAAGATGTTCCGCCTGAAAGCCTTCTTCATTTCCATCCTCCTGATTTCACCCCTCTTTATTCTTGCCACTGTTCCGACACCGGCGGAAATTAATAAATGGGTGGAACAGGCTGCCCGCGTGACCATCATCCGGGACCATTTCGGCATCCCGCACATATACGGCAAAACGGACGCCGATGCCGTATTTGGCCTTCTCTATGCACAGTGTGAAGACGATTTTAAGCGGATTGAACTCAATTATATTGAAAAATTGGGACGCTTGTCAGAGTTGCATGGAGAAGGCTCACTGTATGATGACCTCTATATCCGGTTAATATTAGACCCTGAGGCCGCCAGAAAAGAATATAAACAAAGCCCCCCCTGGCTTAAAAAACTCCTCGATGCTTTTGCGGACGGCATCAACTTTTATTTATACCGCCACCCGGAGGTCCGTCCCATCCTCCTCCATCGATTCGAACCCTGGTACCCCCTCTTGTGGACGGACGGAAGCATTGGGGCCATCAATACCGCAGATGTAGGGCCGGAAGACCTGGAAAAATTTTATACTTCCACCGGGAGCGGGTTCAAGCCTGAGAAGATGGAAAACGAGGGCGGAGGGTCCAATGGTTTTGCGATAGCCCCAGCGCGCTCCGCTACCGGGAATGCCATGCTCTATATCAATCCCCATGTCACCTTCTATTTCCGGCCGGAAGTCCATATGGTCAGCGAAGAGGGATTAAACGCCTATGGAGCGGTCACCTGGGGGCAGTTTTTTATTTACCAGGGATTCAACGCTTATTGCGGCTGGATGCATACCAGTTGTAATGTGGATGTGGCCGATGTTTACTTAGAGGCTACCCGTCCAAAAGGCAAAGGCTGGACTTACCGGTATGAAAAAAAAGACCGCCCCGTCATCAAAAAAAGGATTATGCTCAACTATAAAGACGGAGCTGTGATCCGCACCAAAACTTTTGACAGCTGGCATACCCATCACGGGCCGGTAATGGCTATCCGTGACGGGCATTGGGCTACGGTCCGCTCCAACAACCGTTCACTCGATGGGCTCAAACAAAGCTGGCTTCGCACCCGGGCGACTGGATTTGAATCTTTTAAAAAGACCATGGACCTGAAAAGCAATATCTCCAACAATACGGTCTACGCGGATGCCGGCGGACATATCGCTTACTGGCATGGTAACTTTATTCCGCGAAGGAAGGCTGGTATAAATTGGAGCAAACCGGTGGACGGCAGTACAAAAACAACCGAGTGGCAGGGCCTTCATGACGTGGAGGAGAGCGTACATGTATACGATCCCCCGAACGGCTGGTTGCAAAATTGTAATTCAACGCCTTTTACAGCGGCAGGCCGGGATAGCCCAAAGAAAACCAATTATCCGGCCTATATGGCGCCGGATGGTGAAAACTTCAGGGGAATCAACGCGGTAAAGGTCTTATCGGGCCGGGAAAAGTTTGACCTTGACGGCTTGATCCAGGCGGGTTACAATACCTGGCTTCCCGCCTTTGAAGTATTGGTACCGGCACTGGTAGAGGCATTTGATGCCTATGGCCATGGGGGAGACAATAAATTCGATGCGTTGGAAGGACCGGTTAAACGTTTAAAAAATTGGGATTATCACAGCGGGGTGTCTTCCGTGGAAACCACCCTGGCCATTGAATGGGCTCAGCGGCTTGGACCATCCATTCAGAAAGTCTATATCGATGAAGGAGAAGATGACCAGGTGAGCCGCACGAGCACTTTTGCCCGGACTGCTACAGAGGACCAGCTTTTGCAACCGCTGCTTGAAGCGGTTGACTATCTGACAACCACGTATGGTTCCTGGAACACACCCTGGGGGGAGATCAACCGGTTTCAGCGACTAACAGGCGATATCCTGCAAAAACCGGATGATGCGAAACCAAGCCTGCCTGTGGGATTTGCACCTGCTGCCTGGGGGATGCTGCCATCCTACAACAGCCGGAGATTTGAAGGTACCCGGAAGAGATATGGGGTGAGCGGCAACAGTTTTATCTGCGCTGTGGAATTCGGTCCGAAAATCAGGGCCAAGTCCCTCCTGGCCGGTGGTCAAAGCGGAGACCCAGCTTCACCCCATTTCAAAGACCAGGCTGAGAGGTATGTTACGGGTACGTTTAAGGAAGTCCTGTTTTACAGGGAGGATGTGGAAAAACATGCAATTAAAAAGTACAAGCCGGGAGAATAAATGGGTGCATTGCATTTTTAATTATATTTAATAGAATTTACCCAATTCTGAATTTGAACCATGTCCAAAAGAGCTATCGGTGGGCTGCCCAATAGTCCAGTTGAAGAAATCAAACAAGGTAAAAATCACCTTTTTGCAATCGGCATTGACAGTTATCAGTTTTTTACTCCCCTTCGGAATGCCCGAAAAGATATCGAAGACCTTGCCCGGGTTTTGGTAGATCAATATGCCTTTGAAGCGGAAGACATTCAGCTTATATGCGACCAGGATGCCACCAAGGATAACATCATTGACAAACTCGATGGATTGCGGCGCAAAGTGGAGCCGGGAGATAAATTACTGATTTATTATTCCGGACACGGTTATTCGGATACCGACCGTGGGTTCTGGATTCCCGTTGATGCCGAGCCTTCGCGGGTATCCAGTTATTTGGCCAATGCCGAAGTCCGGGATATCATTCAATCCATCAAGGCCCGGCATATCTTGCTTATTTCCGACAGTTGTTTCTCCGCCTCCTTGCTGGTCAGGGACATTTCCTCAGATATGGGCGGGGCGTTTAAGGATTGGGAAAAAAATCCATCCAGATGGGCTTTTATTTCAGGGAAAGGGGTAGTGAGCGATGGCAAGGAAGGTGAAAACAGCCCCTTTGCCGCCGGCATTATCAAAAACCTCCGGGAAAACGATGACGATGCCATCAATATCCTGAAACTGGCTGACCGGGTCACCCACGAAATCCGGTTCAATTATGAACAACAAGCCGAAGTCAGTCCTTTATTCCAGGCCGGCCATGCCGGGGGGCAATTCGTATTTGTAAAAAAACAAACCGAAAAGGAGGAATGGGCTTCTGCGGTGACGAACAATAACGAAGGCAGCTATCTCGAATATTTAAACAAATACCCCAAAGGCCTGTTTGTGCAAGAAGCAGAACAAAAATTGGTCGACATCGCGGATGAAAGCGAGTGGGAATCCGCCACTTTGCGCAATGCCGCCTTTGCATACCGGCAATACCTGCAGAAATACCCGCAGGGAAAACATGCCGCAGAAGCAGAAAAGGAATTGGATAGGATTGAAGAAGAAGACCGCCTCGAAAAAGCGGAAGAAAGAAGGCGGGATCAGGACAGAATATTCAAACAGCAAATGGAACGAAAGACAAAGGAAGTTCCATCCAAGCCGGAACCATCGCCTATTCCTGTGCAAAAAGCGACCATAATAAAGGAACAACCGCTTGACCGGCCCGATGGGATAAAGCCGGAAAAACGCACCCATTTTCTGATGTATTCCTTATTCGCTGTTGGAGGCATTATACTAATAGCAGGGTATTTGCTCTGGCCAAAAATGACCGGTTCCAATTCAACTGTTGCGCTTCCCGTGACAGATACCGTGGTCGCGATTCCTCCGGTTTCAGACGGCACAAGAGAAATAGAAGGCAAAGTAACAGATTCAAATAGTACTCCGGGACCCTTGAAGGGGGCTTTGGTGACTAATAAAAGAAACGGACAAAACGCAACTACGGATTCCGCCGGCCAATTTAAATTATCCGGGATAAAGGATGGAGACACCCTCGTCACTACTTATGCTCAAGACTTTACCGAGGCCATGCTCGTGGTCCTGGAAGGCCAGACCACTGCAATGATTCAATTGCAGGAAATCCCGCGTATTAAAGAACAAAAACCCATTTCCGGCTCTGTCTCAATAAACAATGGAGCGCCCATCTACAGGGCGTATATAAAAGTGTTGAGAAATAAAAAGTTTATTGCCGGGACCCATACGGACCGGGAAGGCAAATTTAAATTCTCCAAGGTGAATGAAGGCGATGTGCTTGAGGTAAATGGAGGTAGTTCCTATTCCATAAAAAGAAGAACGGTCACGGAACAAAATGAATATGAAATTATAATGAATTGATACGCCCTTATCTTTGACCCTTCATGATCGATTTGCCAGTCACCAAAGATCCCCAGCCATCCAGCCCCAAAAAGCCGGATTGGCTTCGCGTGAAGCTGCCGATCGGAGAAAACTACCGTATGGTCAGGGACTTGGTGGACACCCATAAACTCCATACCATTTGCCAAAGCGGCAATTGCCCCAATATGGGAGAATGCTGGGGCGAAGGTACTGCCACCTTCATGATCCTCGGAAATGTATGCACGCGTTCCTGCAGTTTTTGCGCCGTCAAAACGGGACGCCCTACCGAATATGACACCGATGAGCCTGAAAGGGTAGCGATGGCGATTTCCCTGATGAAAGTCAAACACGCGGTGATCACCAGCGTCAACCGGGATGAACTTGAAGATAAAGGGGCCGAAATCTGGCACCGCACCGTAAAGGCGGTGAAAAACCTCTCCCCGAATATCACCATAGAAACCCTGATCCCGGATACCAAAGCCGATTGGAAGGCCCTTGAAGTGATGATCAGCCCGGGTCAGGAGGTAGTCTCCCACAATATGGAAACCATTAAAAGACTATACCGCCCGGTACGCCCACAGGCAAAGTATGAGCGGTCTCTCGAGCAGATCGCCCGCACCAAAGCCTATGGCAAACGCACTAAAAGCGGTGTGATGCTGGGCCTCGGCGAGACCCGGGACGAAGTGATCCAGATCATGGAGGACCTCGCCGGCCATGGTTGCGACGTCCTGACCCTGGGGCAATACCTGCAACCGACCCGTCTGCACCATCCCGTGATGGAATTTGTGCATCCGGACCGGTTTGCTGAATATAAAGAGATCGGCCTGTCAATGGGGTTTGCCTATGTCGAAAGTGGTCCGCTGGTCAGGTCTTCCTACCATGCGGAAAGGCATGTGTGAGTAGTTAGTCAGTTAGTCAGTTAGTCAGTTAGTCAGTTAGTCAGTTAGCAAGTAGGCAGTTCTGGTCATCTGGGCGGTCGAGTCCTTTAGGGTTGGGCAGGCAGTTTAGTTGTGAGTTATGAGCATTGAGGAATTGTAGTCTTGAAACAATTTGACAATTCCACAATTCAACACTGTCCTTATCTTGCCGGGGTGGAGCCTGCAACCGTCCTCGATCATTTTCTGAAATGGGAAGCCCTCGAACCCGGCCGGGTATA
>CAYOPD010000046.1:0-30981 GCA_964405735.1 uncultured Saprospiraceae bacterium
CGTCAGTAGTCAGCAAGCAGCAATCAGCTCCCTATTCAATGGTTATGCAATTTGTGATTCTAGAAGGTCAATCAATTGCCGGAAGTCCGCATGCGCTATTCTTAGTATTCTAGTATTCTGCTGAATACAGTTCACCGACTGTTAAACCAATTGCTTACGAAATAAAATATGTGTTAGTATTAGACCTTTAAGGGATTAATATTAAATTATTGTTAAGGGCAATATGTAACGGCTTATATAATAGCGGCTTGTAACATTCATTTTCCTCATAATGTGTTCATTCTGAGATAGTTTTGAAAAATTTTTTTCAAAAAAAGTTTTCCAGATTGTTTGATTTATCTATTTTTCATCCCTGAAACACTTTTGCAATTATCTCCATAATCCCATTGCATGGAAAATAAGTACCAGCATGACCATAATCTGACCCAGTGGGTGAATGAGTTTGAAATACTATCTCAGCAGGGCGAAAAGACCGCTTTTGACCTGAGAATTTACCAAAAACTGATTGATTACTACAAACAGGAAGGCGACCTGAAAAAAGCGACTGAGGTGGCCGAATCCGCGATCGAACAATATGGATACCGTGTAGAATTTTACCTGATTAAATCCAGGCTCCTCTTGTCTCAGCGTGAACCGCTGGAAGCCATGGACAGCCTGCTTCAAGCCGAAAGACTAAGCCCCCGGGACACTGAAGTACTGATGACCAAAGCCCTGATCCTGGCCGAACTCCGTGATATCCGTGCCGCCCTCAGCCTGCTCCAGCGCATGAAGTCCTATGTAGGACAAACCGATCTGATCGAGGTCCTGATCTGTGAGACCGAGATCTATTTCCGGGCCGAAGAAAATGAAAGGGCTTTCGTTACGCTGAAAGAAGCCTTGCTTGCAAACCCCTATCATGAAAAAGGCCAGCAATTGTTGTCTGACTACATATCGGTATCCCGGCATTACCAGCCGGTCTCCCGGTTTTTGCAGGAAATGCTCGAAGAAGCACCCTACTCTCATTTCGCCTGGTACAACCTGGGGCACTGTTACTCCAACATGGGTGAATACGATAAAGCCATCGACGCCCTGGAATACGCTTTCCTGATCAAACCCGAATTTGAACAGGCCTATACCGATTGTGCGGAGATCTGCATGATGAAGCAGCAATGGGATAAGGCCCTGTCCATTTACCAGGAAGTGCTGACCTCTTTCGGAGAAGAATACGACCTGCTGGTTTCCCTTGCGGAATGTTGCATTTACCTGAAAAATTACATCCAGGCTAAAAAATACCTGTCACAGAGCCTTCACCTTGATCAATATGGTGAGGAGTCCCATTATCTCACCGGTCAGTGTTATGCCCAGGAAGGCAAATGGCACAAGGCCATTCAATCCTACCGCCGCGCCATCTCCATCGACGAGACCAGCGATACCTATCTCTTTGCCCTGGCAAAAGCTTATGCCCAGGTGGGAGAACTGGACAAGGCACACAAACATTTCCGCAAAGCCACTTCCTGTGCTCCGGAACAAAATGCGTATTGGTTTGAATATGCCGCCTTTCTGCTTAGCCAGAATAAGCTGCAACAGGCACTCGAAGTGCTGGACCAGGGCGAAATATCCTCCGTCGGCAGCGACCTCTTGTATTGCAGGGCCGCGGTACATTATTTGAATGGGGACAAAACCAAAGCCATTGATATCCTCGCAGAAGTCCTGGAAGACGATTTCGAATCCCATCCCTGTATTTTCGGCCTCGTGCCCGCAATGTACGAAGACAAAGACATCATGTCGATCATCAATTATTACCGCGGCGAAATTTTCGAATAGTTTATATACCAAAACTTTAAATGAAGAAAGCCGGATGCAGGAATGCACCGGCTTTTTTTTTAATTAAAGCAATTAAATGAATTAAGGGAATTAATGGGTTACTAAAGTGCCCAGGTTTTCCTCTCCCTGTAAAATGCGCAGCAGGTTGCCCGGCGTGGTAATATCGAATACGATGATGGGAAGTTTATTTTCATGGCAGATCGTGAACGCCGTCATGTCCATCACTGCCAGGGATTTCTGCATCACTTCCGTAAAAGTAATCCGGGAATACCGGGTTGCAGTAGGGTCCTTTTCAGGATCCGAGGTATAAATGCCATCTACTTTGGTGCCTTTGAGGAGGACTTCCGCACTGATTTCATTGCCCCTCAGGGCCGCGGCCGAATCCGTTGTAAAATAAGGATTTCCCGTGCCTCCGGAAAAAATGACTACCCTTCTTTTCTCCAGGTGGCGGATCGCGCGTCTGCGGATATAGGGTTCCGCGATTTCAGCCATGGAAATGGCCGAAACCAGTCGGGTGTATAAGCCGAAATCTTCCATGGTACTCTGAAGAGCCATTCCGTTGATCACGGTGGCCAGCATACCCATATAGTCCCCCTGGACCCGCTCCACTCCGGATTTTTCTGCGCTGAGACCGCGGTAGATATTCCCGCCGCCAATCACCACGGCCACTTCCACACCCGCGTCCACGGCCGTTTTGATTTCCCTTGCATAGTGCTGCAAGCGGTCCGACTGAATACCAAAAGGCTGGTCACCCATCAGCGCCTCGCCACTCAATTTCAACAAAACCCTTTTGTATTTCACCGGCATGATGGCTTGGTTTAGAATCCGGTCCAAAAGTACTAAATGCTTGACATAAACTGGCCAAATGGATAACTTGCAAGGATTTATCCTATGCCAATATGCGCACCTGTTCCATCGTTTGGTTGCTTTTGTGCTGCCTGTGCCTGCAGGCGCAGCAACAGAACCTGGTGCCCAATTCCGGTTTTGAATCCATAGTGGGAAAGCCGGAAAGATGGTTTTATACCGGAAGCGACTTCAATTTGGTATTCAACGAATGGAAAAGCCCTACGGCTGCCTCTCCGGATGTCTACCATGAGTCCATCCCGGTGCCTGCCTATTGGAAAGAAAAAGGCTTTTACAAGCTCAGGCCGATTTCAGGTAAGGCCATGGTCGGTCTTACCTTATATGGATGCAATCAGGGCAAGCTGCACTGCAGGGAGTACATTACTGTGCCACTGCGTGACTCGCTGGTCATCGGACAGGAATATCAGCTCAGTCTTTGGCTTGCTCCCATGAAATCCGGTATCCCGGTCAACCAGATCCACGCGGCATTTGACCACGAGATCTCTCATGCAATGGACGACCGGCTGCTCGAGCTCAAACCGATCTATGAATTGCTGGTGGACAACACCAAGACCTGGCAACCTCTGGAAATCCGGTTTTATGCAGAGACCGAAGCACGGTACCTGACCCTGGGCAATTTTAAAGATGATGCCAATACCCAGACCGGCCTCGTGACCGCTGAAAACGACCAGCCTTTCGGTTATTACTACCTCGACGAAATCTCCCTGAAAAAAATTCCCCCCATCCTGGACCGGGAGCCGGTCGAGGCTTACGATACCCGGGACTGGAGTGTGGGCACGAGTGTAACCATTGAAAATATCTATTTTGATTTTGATCAAAGCAATATATTGCCCACCTCCTATCAGGAACTCAATAAACTCCTCCTGTTGCTCCATGAAAATCCATCCCTGAAGATCCGGATCTGCGGGCATACCGACCAGGTCGGTTCAGCGGCCTACAATCAATCGCTTTCCCTCCGGAGAGCCCAGGCGGTTGCGGATTTTTTAACCCGTCATTATATCGACGCCGGCCGGTTGCAGGTGAAAGGTTTTAGTTACGACCAACCCATCGCTTCCAATCAGGATGAAGCGGGGAGACAAAAAAACAGGAGGGTAGTATTTGAGATACTTAGGTAACGAAGAATTATTCAGCAATTAAACAATTCAACCTTTGCGGTATCTTTCCGCACCTATGGACATGCTGAAGGAATTTTACCGGGAGTTGTTGAGGCCACGGCAGATCGAGGAAAAAATGCTTAACCTGCTCCGTCAGGGCAGGATTTCCAAATGGTTTTCAGGTATTGGCCAGGAAGCGATCTCGGTTGGCGCCACAATGGCCCTCCGGCCAGACGAGTTTATTTTTACCATGCACCGCAACCTCGGTGTGTTTACTGCGCGCAAGGTGCCCCTGGGCCGTCTATTTAGCCAGTGGCAGGGGAAAGCGGGTGGTTTTACCAAAGGCCGCGACCGTTCATTTCATTTCGGAAGCATGGAATATCGCATCATTGGCATGATCTCCCACCTTGGCCCTCAGATGGCATTGGCCGATGGTGTGGGGCTGGCCTGCAAACTCAATCGAGAAGCAGCCTGCACCCTTGTTTTTACTGGTGAGGGCGGCACCAGCGAAGGAGATTTCCATGAAGCCCTCAATGTAGCCGCGGTATGGCAACTGCCGGTCATCTTTGTGATCGAAAACAACGGTTATGGTCTTTCAACCCCCATACACGAACAATACCGGTGTGAAAAACTGGTTGACCGGGCAACAGGATATGGTATGAGAGGATACCGCATCGATGGCAACGACCTTCTGGAAGTTTATTCGACCATCCGTAAACTGGCTGAAGAGATACGCGAAAATCCTGAACCCATCCTGCTCGAATGCATGACCTTCCGGATGCGCGGCCATGAAGAAGCTTCCGGTACAAAATATGTACCCAAACACCTGTTTGATGAGTGGGAAGGACGGGATCCCCTGTTGCGGTTGGAACAAAAGCTGATCCAGGATGGCATCTATTCCCATTCAGAACTTGATGCCATCAAACTGCAGGGAAAACAGTTGATCGAATCTGAATTGGCCCCGGTCTTGGAAGAAGATGAAATCCATGCAGAGGAGGAGACTGAAATCCGGGATGTATACAAATCGTTTGTATCCCGGCCCCTTGGGTCAGAGCCCGGAAGAGTGCTGGCGCCCACCAGGTTTATTGATGCTATTTCGCAAGGCCTGGACCAGGCCATGCAATTGTTTCCCAGGCTGATCCTCATGGGGCAGGACATCGCCGAATACGGTGGAGTTTTTAAAATCACCGAAGGCCTGGTGGAGAAATACGGCAAAGACAGGGTGAGAAATACCCCTTTGTGTGAAAGTGCCATCCTCGGTGCTGCACTTGGCCTTTCACTCAAGGGGTATAAAAGTATGGTCGAGATGCAGTTTGCTGATTTTGTCACCTGTGGTTTTAACCAGATCGTGAACAACCTGGCCAAACAACATTACCGCTGGGGTGAGCACGCGGATGTGGTCATCCGGATGCCGGCCGGAGGAGGTACGAGTGCAGGCCCTTTCCATTCCCAAAGCAACGAAGCCTGGTTTTTTCATACCCCTGGCCTCAAGGTGGTTTATCCATCCAATCCATATGATGCCAAGGGACTCCTGCTGGCCGCTTTTGAGGATCCCAACCCGGTGCTCTATTTTGAACATAAATCCCTTTACCGCCGGGCTATTCAGGAAATACCCCAGGGCCCCTATACGGTGACCATTGGAAAAGCCAGCCTGGCCCGGCAGGGTAAATCCGCCTGCATCATTACCTATGGCATGGGTGTGCCCGAAGCCCTCCAGGCCTGTGAAGATCATCATTGGGATGTGGCTGTCCTCGATCTGCGCACCCTGCTTCCCCTGGATTACGAAGCCATCGAACAGGTGGTCAAGGTTTGCAACAAGGTAATGATCCTGCATGAAGACAGCCTTACGGGAGGTATAGGGGCGGAAATCAGTGCCTATCTTGCCCAGCACCTGTTTCAATACCTGGACGCCCCGGTCGTAAGGTTAGCCGGTATGGACACGCCAATCCCTTTTGCTTCAAACCTGGAAAAACAATACCTTCCCTGGCAACGAATGGAATCCGAAATGAAAAAACTCCTGGCTTATTGATGGCAGCGCGGATTTTTAATATACCCATCACCCCTATGCGCTGGCTGGCCATTCTGGTCTCCATCATCTTTCATCCCCTCTGGTGGCCAAGCTTTGGATTGTACCTCCTTCTATTGCTCAATCCTTTTTTATTTGGAGTAAATGAAGCCGCTGCCAGGTCAAGCCTTCTGCTCCAGGTGTTTGCCCTGACCTTTATATTGCCGGTCTTCAGCATATTCCTGATGCGAAAGCTGGCCCTGGTCAATAGTTACCAACTTACAGACCGCCTGGACCGGGTCGGGCCATTTATTGTTACCATGATCTTTTATCTCTGGTTGTACCTGAGTATCCGTCATGACGCCGCCGTTCCCCTGGTTTATAATATTTTTATTCTTGGTGCCCTCATCACGCTTGGGCTCGTCTTTGTCAGCAACCTCTTCCTCAAGATCAGCGTGCATGCCTCGGTAATGGGCGGGGTGGTGGCCATGACCTGGCTGACATTCAATATCTTCAGTCATGAAACATTTACCGTGGACCTCCCGGGGGATGGCCTTGCCTCTCTAAGCTGGTATTCCGCACTGGTCTGGGTACTGCTCCTGGCAGGGCTGGTGGGCACCTGCAGGATGTACCTTCAGGCTCATACCCTGCGTGAAATCTACCTCGGTTACCTGGCCGGTTTTATTTCACAATGGATTGCCTTTAAAATTTTGTTCTGATGCGTTTACTGATCTGTCTGTTTTATTTCATCGGGACTTTCGCCTGGGGGCAGCCCGCTCTCCGGGATGAGATTGGCCGGTTGATGCAACGGGAATGGGACCAATACGACTTCAGCGGAGTACTGCTGGTAGCCAAAGAAGGCAAGCCGGTTTATTATAAAGCAAAAGGGTACCGCCGTTTTCAGGGTGAAAACAAACTCAAAAAAACCGACCTTTTTGAATGGGCTTCCGTATCCAAACAATTCACTTCGATGGTGATCCTTCAACTGAAAGAAGCCGGCAAACTTAATTACGAAGACAGCCTGGGCAAATTCATCCCCGGGCTCCCTTATCACGGCATTACGATACGGCATTTGCTCACGCATACCAGCGGGATCCCGGATTACCAGGAGATCATGGACCAATACTGGGATAAATCTAAAATTGCCGGCAATGAAGACGTGATCCGCTATCTCAAAGAATACCCCAGGCCTATGCTTTTCCGGCCCGGGTCAAAATATGCCTATAGCAATACGGGCTACCTCTTGCTCTCGAGCATCGCAGAGGTGGCGTCCGGCCAGCATTTTATCAAATGGGTCCATGACCGGATCTTCAGCCCGTTGAAAATGAAAGGAGCGGGCTTCCGCAATCCAGGCAGCCGCAGCAGAATCAAAAACTTTGCCTGGGGGCATATCTATGAAGAAGATAAAAAACGCTATACCCATGCCGATTCCTTTCCTTCATTCAACTATACCATTTGGCTGGGCGAACGCACGGGGCCGGGAAGGACCAGCGGATCCGCCCTTGATTTATTAAAATGGGACCGGGCATTATACACCGGAAAACTGGTGAGTCAGAAAATCCTTGAACAAGCATTTCAGCCTTTTGTATTGTCTGATGGTGGGATCTCCCATTATGGTTTTGGCTGGGCGCTCAGGACCCATCCCACCCTCGGAAGGGTAGTTCATCACAGCGGAGACAATCCCGGCTACAGGACCCATATTGTGAGGTATATCGACAAAAACTATACCGTGATCCTGCTCAACAATTCATCGAGCAGCAGGATGGAGCATATTCTGGAGGAATTGGAGGGTATGTTAGGGGAAGAATTAAGAATTAAGAATTAAGAATTAAGAATTAAGAATTAAGAATTAAGAATTAAGGGTGGAAGATTTTCAGCGTCTTCGATTCGCCATTGTTTTCCTGCAACCTTAAAAAATAAATACCCGTGCCCTCATTCCATTGGATTTTTTCATGGTACTCCTGTCCTGGTGTTACCTGTATGGTTTTGTTCCATAAAACCCTTCCTCCACCGTCAATCAAACCAAGCGACAGTTTTTGATTTTTCGGTGAGCTGAACTTTACGGTCAATACCTCCTTTACAGGGTTGGGAAAAGCCTGGAAGACAAGCTGGCTGGGAGATATTTCTTTTTGACTTACGGGCAATTCGAGGATATAGGTATAAATGCCGCGTCCATAACTGGCAGCGGCAAGGGTTCGCGTCGGCGGATGAAAGGCCAGGCTGGAATACACCGTGAGCGGTAGATCCTTGCCCGGCATCTCCCACTGGTTGCCATCGTTGTAGGAGCGCCATACACCCGCATCCGTTGCCACAACAAGATGTCCCGACAAGGCCGGATCCGCCAGGATCTGGTTGCATGGAACGGGCGGCAGGCCCCGGGAAATGTCGGTCCACCCGGTCCCGTAATCGAAGGAGCGAAATACGTGGGGCATGGATTCATCGTAACGGTAACCGGAAAGGGTGATGTACACTTTTGATTTGATATTTGGATCAGCGGCCACCGAAGTGATCCATCGCTGGGGCAGGCCGGTTGAAATCTGTTCCCAGTTTTGCCCTCCGTTTTTGGTGACCCAGGCCTGGCCGATATCGGTGCCGCAGTAGATCAGTTGGCTGTCCAGGGGAGAGACGGAGATGGTGGTAATGGTTCCATAATTTCTGGGACCCGTTATTCCGGCCAGGCTGGGAGAGATAGGCGTCCAGGAAATAGCCCGGTCGGTGGATTTATAAAGTCGGTTGGTCCCAAGAAAAAGCGAAGCTGGATTTTTAGGGTTGAAGACCACGGGGGTATTCCAGTTTTTCCGGTCGTTACCGTCGATCCCGTTGAGTGCGGTTGAAAAATTTTTACCCCCATCGGTACTGCGGACAAAAACTCCGTACTGCGATTCGGTATAAACGTATCGGTTGTCTTCCGGGTCGACGAGACAGACAAAACCATCCCCTTCCCAAATGATTTCCCATTGGTCCTGACTGCCTGCCCGGCGGCGCATGCTGCTGTTGTCCTGAGTGCCCCCGTATATGCGTTGCGGCTGGCTGTAGTCGATATGGCAGGTATAGAATTGGGTGATAGGAAGGTTGTTGATCTTGGACCAGTTTCCGCCAGCATTGATGCTGAGGTACAAGCCTCCATCGTTGCCTAGTAAGAGCCGGTTGGGGTTTTTCTCATCGATGAAGAGCGCATGCTGGTCCACATGCACGTCCTCGTTGAAATTTTCAGTCATGGGCAAAAACTGTTGTCCGCCATTAATGGATTTGGTACCGGACAATCCCAGGGCATAGACCACCTCTGCATTATCAGGGGATACGTAGATCTTGCCGAACCACCAGCCAAAATTGGCTACATTGACCCTGCCATTGGTTTTGGCCCAGGTATTGCCATAATTTTCCGATCGATAAATACCCAGGAAATCACCACTCTCATCCATATAATAAGCGTAGATGACCTGTGGGGATGAAGCGCTGAGGGCTATCCCGATCCGGCCCAGGTTGTCGCCGGTAGGAAGGCCCTGGTTCAGGTTGGTCCAGACCTTGCCCCCGTCGAAGGAGCGGTATATCCCGCAGGCAGGTCCTCCATAGTCGATGCCGGAGGGTCTTCGGGATCTTTCCCAGAGCGAGGCATATAAGGTATCGGGATGCCTTGGATCCAGGATGAGGTCCACGGCGCCCACGGAATCCGAATGGAATAGAACCTGTTCCCAGGTATCGCCTCCATTCGTGGATTTAAATACGCCACGTTGTTTGTTTTTGCCAAACATCCTACCCATGGCTGCCACATAAATGATTTTATCATTGAATGGATGGATCAGTATTTTTGGAATACTTCCGGATTGTTCCAGTCCCAGATATTGCCAGGAAATCCCCCCATCGGTTGTTTTAAATATTCCATTGCCTTCGTAGGATACCGATCCTCCGCCTCCGTTGGCTTCTCCCGTCCCGACAAATAAAATATTCGGGTTGCCGGGATGAATGGCCATATCGCCAATGGAGAGGATCGGATTCTGATCAAAAATGGGTTGCCAGGTCTGTCCGGCATTGGTTGTTTTAAAGACCCCTCCCGAAGCCGCGCCAATGTAAAGGATATTGGAATTTCCACTCACTCCTTCCACATCGGTGATCCTGCCTCCGATATTCAAGGGCCCGGCGAATTTCCAGGCTTGGTTGTTTTGGCGGTAGTTGGCTTTAGCCTTTAGCCTGGCCTCCCCGACAGCCCGCTGGTAAACTTGTTGTGGAATGGAGTCAAAAGGCCAGGCCCTTTGCCGGTAAAACCAGTCCGAAGGTTTTTCTCCGGGCTCATGGGTAATAAAGAACGTAATAAAATAGAATATCCAGAAGGGATAGGTCATGTCTTGTTTTTTGAACGGGCCAGTTGACGCATCATGGCCAGTTGTTTATAGGCGAGGCTGGCTGGTTCTGCAGGAATTCCGTAATAAGTAATGCCACCCGGCAGGTCCTTGGATACCCCGGTTTTGGCGAGCAGCACCGCTTTATCGCCGATTTTCAGGTTCTGAGCCACGCCCACCTGGCCATACATGGTTACATGATCCCCGATGAGGGTCTTTCCTCCGATAGCTACCTGGGCCGCCATCAGGCAGTGTTTACCGACCTGAACCCCATGCCCGATGTGGACCTGGCAGTCCAGTTTGGACCCGAAGCCCAAAACGGTATCCCCACTTACCCCCCTGACGATGGTGCTGCCTGCCCCGATTTCAACCTCGTCTTGAACCACCACGCGACCTATGGACCGCCATTTGGTATAGGTCAGGTTTTTTTTGTGATAATAAAAAGCATCGCTGCCGATGATGCAGCCCGGATGGATGATGACCTTTTCCCCGATCTCCGTATATGACCCTATATAGGTATTGGCCTGGATATACGAACCGGCTCCAATTCGGGCGAAAGCGCAGATGACGACCCCCGGTTCGATAGTAGCCGAAGGATCGATCACCGCCAGCGGGCTGATGTTTTCTGTGGCATGGATAAAAGGCCGGAAATGCCAGGCCAGGGCATTGTAAGCATCAAAGGGCTGGGCATGGTAGAGCAGGACTTTCCCGGCAGGAGCCTCTATTTTCTGGTTGATCAGGATAGCCGTCGCCTCCGATTCCAGGCTTTTGCGGAAATACTTTTCATTGTCCACAAACATCAGGTCCCCGGCCTTCACCTTATGGATTTCATTCATGCCATAGAGTGGAGTGGCGGGGTCCCCCAGTACCTCAGCTTCACAAAGCGCGGCCAATGACCCGGCGGAAATCACTTCAGGAAATTTCATAATGAGGATTCAAAGATAGGAGGATGAGGTTAAATGTGCCGGATTGGAGAAGGAATTATACGGTCTTTCACCAACTTCCGATCCGATTAACCACCAATTATGGGTTAACTATTCCGGCTTGAAGATGAAAGTGTTAACTTGTCTTTACCTAAAGCAATAAGGTGGCAAAAATCATACTTCTCCTGTTTTCCCTCTTTATGTTTTCCTGTGTGGTAACTGAAAAAAAAGCCAGGACTGGTCCGGATGTCGATTCAGCAACTGTGAATGAAGAATCCTTCATTGATCTCGGTGGCGAAAAACAGTATGTTGAGATTGCCGGGACATCTCCGGACAAACCGGTATTGTTATTTCTTCATGGAGGCCCAGGCTGGCCCCAGACGCCTCATCTCCGGTATTTTAATTCCGAATTAACCAAATCCATGACCCTGGTAGCCTGGGAGCAAAGAGGAAGTGGAAAATCCTTTATGCATAATCCTGAAGCTCAAAACATGAGTTTGGACAGGATCGTGGAAGACGGCCATGAGCTGACACAATGGTTAAAGGAAAAATTCAGGAAGAATAAAATTTACCTTGCCGGCTTTTCATGGGGAAGTGTGGTTGGGCTCAAACTGGTGGAAAAATACCCCAAAGACTTTGCCGCCTATTTTGGCATTGCGCAGGTGCTGAATATCCGGCAAAGCATCAAACGTTCACGCAAGTGGATAGTTGAACAGGCGAAGGCCAGGGACGACCGGGAGTCTTTACTGGTCCTGGATCAACTGGAGAAAGGCGACACCTCCCTCTGCAAAGGAGAATTAAACTGTTTTATGAAACAGCATGAAATATTAAGCAAGTACGGCGGTGCCATTTTCCGCAAGGAAGCCGAAGCCGAAATTCAAAAAGCGGAATCCCAATACGAGGATTATAAAAATTACGATTGGTATGCGGCCTTTAAATATTCCGCATACCGCCTGGAAAAGGATATGTTTGGGACAGACCTGACCGGGATAACCTCTGTAGAAATACCGGTATACTTTTTATTGGGGAGGCACGACTGGAATCTGCCTTCTGAAATCACTGAAGATTTTGTAAAGAGATTGAACGCTCCCTACAAGGAAATAATCTGGTTTGAACAATCCGGACACGAACCCCTGGAGGAGGAGGCGGAGAAATTCAACCAGACGATCATAAGCCTGATTAAAACCTATCGGGATTAATAATGCCCCGGGGCGTTCTGGTGGGTGGCCTGAATAGGGGGAAATGGGTGAAGTCCATCTGCAGGCCTTGGTTAACCGAATCCGTAAACCTGCACCAGCAGGCTGGGGACGGTCAGGCGCTTGGGAGGATGATCCATAAGCCCGGTGGCATTTTTTCTCTATCTTTATTTACCGGCCATTACCTCTTCCTCATTCAAGGAAGTAAATAAGAAGGTACTTTCGCCATGACCTGATGAAGAATGAAAAGGGTTGGACCATCGTGCATCAGTAAATGGATAAGAAAAATGAAAATGAAAGCCCAAAGTACGTAGACCATGAATCCGAAAATAGAAAGCATAGGACCGAAAAAACTGGTGGGCAGGCGGCTGACCATGAGCTTGTCCGGAAACAAAACCGTCGAGTTGTGGAAAAGTTTTATGCCCAGGAGGGAGGACCTTTCCAATGCACTGAGCAAGGATGTGATCTCCATGACGATCTACCCTCCTTCGTACTTTCAGGACTTCAGCCCGAACCATGAATTTGAAAAATGGGCAACCATGGAAGTCGCGGACTTTGACCGGGTACCCGGAGATATGGAAGCCTTTAACCTGGAAGGCGGGCTTTACGCAGTATTCGAATATAAAGGGTCCGGAAAGGACAACCGCATTTTCCAGGAAATTTTCGGGACCTGGTTGCCTGGCTCAGCTTACGATTTGGACAACAGGCCCCATTTTGAAATATTGGGCAAAAAATACAAAAACAATGACCCGGCATCGGAGGAAGAAATCTGGATACCGGTGAAACCGAAAGGGGAATTGGCAGAATAAGCACAGAATCGAATGCCTTGGATGAACGAACGTGAAGTTCCAGATGAGTGGCTGACTAAAAACAATCTTATTTTTCCGTCCTGGATTGAGCCCTTTAAAAAAGTTGTTTTCAGATAACACGATATGATCAAATTTCTTTCCTTGTCAACTGGCCATTATCTCGGGAGGGCATGGTGTATATATCGGGGAGATTCTGCTTTAAATCAGTAGGAAGGAGTGCTGGAGTTTATCGTATCTTTGATACACCAGTTTCTCGCTTGACCAGGTAACCTTTTCCCCGAAAGGCGCGAAAGGGGCAAAGAATATCGACAAGGCCCTCATACCTCTGCCCTCAAACCTCTAACCTCAATGTGCATCCAGCCAATTATTTCCTGTGCCCATTTCCACTACAATGGGTACCGGTAAATCGGGGATGGCGTTTTTCATCTCCTGTTCGATCAGCGGTTTGATGCCCTCCACTTCACTGCGCAGGGCATCAAATACCAATTCGTCGTGGACCTGGAGGGTCATGACGGATTTATACTTTTCCTTTTGTAGCCGCTTGTGGATCCGGATCATCGCCACTTTGATCATATCTGCAGCGGATCCCTGGATCGGGCTGTTGATGGCATTTCTTTCGGCCTGGGCCCTGACGGTGAAATTGCGTTCATTAATTTCGGGGAGATACCGACGCCTGCCCAGGAGGGTCTGGATATAACCATGTTGTTTGGCAAAGGCGATGGTATCCTGCATGTATTGTTTGATGCCGGGAAACTGGGTAAAGTAGTTATCGATTACTTCTTTGGCTTCGCCCCGGGCGATATTGAGGGTCTGGCTCAGGCCAAAGGCGGACTGGCCATAAGCTATGCCAAAATTGACTGCCTTGGCTCTCCGCCTCATCTCCTTGGTCACCTCTCCGCTGCTTACGTTGAAGACCTTCGATGCCGTAGCGGTATGGATGTCTTCCCCACGGCGAAAAGCCTCAAGCATGTTCTCATCCTTACTGATCGCTGCAATGATGCGCAACTCGATCTGAGAATAATCCGCCGAAAGGATCACATGCTCTTGGTCCCTGGGTATAAAGGCCTTTCGTATTTCTTTTCCCCGGTCGGTGCGGATTGGGATGTTTTGAAGATTGGGATTGATCGAGCTCAACCGGCCGGTGGCGGCGATGGTTTGATTAAAAGTAGTGTGCAAGCGTCCGGTTTTTGGATTGATCAGTTCGGGAATGGCGTCCACATAGGTCGATTTCAGCTTGGCCAGCTCGCGGTAATTGACGATGGATTCAATGATGGGATGGGCCTCGGCCAGTTTGGTCAGGGTATCTTCATTGGTTTGATACTGCCCTGTTTTCGTTTTGGCCCCGGTATATGGAATTTTCATCCGGTCAAAAAGGATTTCACCCATTTGTTTTGGCGAATCGAGATTAAATTCGGCCCCGGCCTGCTGATATATTTTATCCTTGATGTCCGTGAGTTCTTTGCCCAGCGACTTGGAATAATCGCTGAGAAAGGCAGCATCCACCTGTACCCCCTGCCATTCCATATCCTGGAGGGTTTCGACCAGGGGCAATTCCACCTCTTCTAATAGTTTGGTCAGCTCTTTTTGTTTTAAAAGCGGATCGAAAACTTTTTTGAACCGGAACGTCACATCCGCATCTTCAGCCGCATATTCAGCCAGTTCGGCCAGGGGTACCTCCGACATGGATTTTTGTTTTTTACCGGCTTTCCCGATCAGGGCTTCAATGGGTACGGGGCTATACTGCAGATAGGTTTCCGCCAGGTAATCCATTTTATGGCGCTGGTTGGCATCGATCAGGTAATGGGCTACCATGGTGTCGTAAAAAGGGCTTTTGATCTCCACTCCATATTGGCGGATCACCTGCCAGTCAAATTTGATGTTGTGTCCGATCTTGATGATCGCCGGATTTTCCAAAACAGGCTGGAAAGCCTGCACGACTTCACGGGCTTGCTCAAAGGTTTCGGGCACCGGAACAAACCAGGCTTTATGTTCTTCAAAACTGAAGGACATGCCGATAAGGCGGGTGTTCAGCGAATCGAGGCCCGTGGTTTCGGTATCGAAGGCCACTTCTTTTTGATTTAGGAGGAGGGAGATCAATTCAGCCCTGAGCGCCGCGGTGTCGGCAATGCGATATTCATGCGGAGTGTTCCGTATGGTGAACGCGGCCGAGATTTCGTCATCCTGTGGACTGTCCTCTTCCTGAACATCTTCAAACAGGGTTGGGGTGCTTGAAGGGGTAGCTTTCCGGGTGACACTGAATTCATCTCCGAACAATCTTTTGCCGATGGTTCGGAATTCAAGTTCTGAAAAGATCGGAGCCAGTAATTCCCGGTTGGGTGCGCCGATGGAGAGTTCTTCTTCATTAAATTCTAGGGGAACATCACTGACCACCGTGGCCAGCCGTTTGGACAGGAAGGCATTTTCTTTTCCCTCAATGAGTTTGTCCCTGATCTTGCCCTTCACTTCATCGATCCGTTGATACAGGTTTTCAATGGAGCCGAATTCTTCGATCAGTTTCACCGCTGTTTTTTCGCCTACGCCGTTTACCCCGGGAATATTGTCCACAGCATCTCCCATCAGTCCGAGCAGGTCGATGACCTGAAGGGGTGTATTGATCTGGAATTTCTGTTTCACTTCCTCGATCCCGAGGATTTCCGCCGGCCCTCCTTGTTTGCCGGGGCGGTATATTTTTACCTGGTCGGTTACACATTGGGCAAGGTCCTTATCCCCCGTCATGATATATACCTCATGGCCGGCAGCGGCCCCTTTTTTGGCAAGGGTGGCGATCACATCATCGGCTTCATATCCTTCGTATTCGTAGAGGGGGATATTCATGCCACGGATGATATCCCGGATCCAGGGGCCCGCATCCTTGATGGGTTGGGGTGTTTCGTCCCTGTTGGCTTTATAATGGTTGTATTCCTGTTCCCTCAGGGTCTGGGAAGGATGATCAAAGACCACCGCGATATGACTGGGTTTTTGTTTTTCCAGGATTTCAAGCAAGGTGTTGGTAAACCCAAAAATGGCTGAAGTATTGACCCCCTTGGAATTGATGATGGGATTCCGGATGAAAGCGTAATAAGCCCGGAAGATCAGGGCATAGGCATCCAGGAGGAATAATTTTTGACTCATGGAGCAAAGGTAGGAAGTTAGTTAGTCAGTTGGCAAGTTAGTAAGTGATCAGCAGTCGGCAGTCAGCAGTCAGTGCGGCCGACTCCCCTTAGGCCTGCCCGACTAGTAGGCAATAATTATTGATGGTTGAGCGGGGATGGGCTGTGCGGGCGAGAGGACTCGTATATCAGTTAACAAGTTGGACAGGTGTCCTTTAAACCGGATTTATGGACAATCTTCTTATTTGCTTTCCATTTCAAGTATATTCGAAAACTTTTCGGGATGCACTTTGTACAATTTGCATTTATCTTTATAAATCTTGGTGGCATAATCGTCTTGCCTCAACCGATCGCACTGTGAGAATAATTCGTAGGCCTCGTCAAACTTATGATCATGGAAAGCCTGAAGCGCTTGTTCCCAGAGGCTGATATGAGGTTCATATTTAGTACGGTTTACCTTATAATCCACCAATTCAAACATGCCGACGGTTTCTGCTTTTCCGGCTACCCTTGTGCAGGGAAGGGCTCTGAACAGAAAGTTGTCGCTTTTGCAATAAGACCTTGTATACTCTGTAGCCAGTACGCTGACATTAAAATATTTAGTCAGCCCTTCGGTACGTGAACCCAGATTTACGGCGTCCCCGATAGCCGTATAATCAAACCGTTTGGAAGAACCGATATTTCCGATCGTCATTTCCCCGGTGTTGAGCCCTATACCAATTTTCAGGGGATCAAATTTATTGGAGACGATCCATTCATTCACTTCATCCAGTTTATGGAACATCTCCAGAGCGACTTCGCAGGCTTCATCCGCGTGATCCGAATATTCCAGGGGAGCGCCGAATATGGCAAAAATCGCGTCCCCAATAAATTTATCTATAGTGCCTTCGTGCGACAGAATCGGCTCCGACATGGCGGACAAATACCGGTTGAGTATTGTCACTACCAACTGCGGGTCCATTTTTTCGGAATAGTTGGTGAAGCCCCGGATGTCGGAAAACAGGACGGACAATACTTTTTTTGTACCTCCGAGCATCAGGCTCTTGGGATCTTCAAGGATTTTATTCACGACCGTTGCCGACACATAGGTGCCAAAGGCATTTTTTAATTGCCGTTTCTGTTTTTGTTCGGTAAAATAGCTGTAGGTAGTGGTCAGGATACTGACCAGCAGGGTGGACCCCAATAAGGTACCAAGGGGGATCATGATGCCCCCCTGCTGAAAGAGGAAGACAATGGCCACAAAGATCTCCAGCAGCATGGCCCCAGCGAGAAAAAGCAATCCAAACATGGGTTCCATATTGCTAAGTGCGATGGATATCAGTACGGTGATGAGGAGGAGGATCAGGTAAAACCAGGCCGAATGAAAATCGGTGAAAAAAGCCTGGTTGATCATATTGAGGAAAGCCACGGCGTGAATTTTGACCCCAGGTACCCGGTCGTCGGCATCCGGAGTGGTTTTGATGTCTTCCAGGCCCGAGGCGCTGGCACCTATAAATACCACCTTGTCTTTGAAATATTCAGCCGGCACGATATCGTTGAGCACCTTGTAAAAGGAGATCATACGGATATCTTCATCGGTGCCCAACCAGTTTATTTTAAATGAACCTTTGCGGTTTAGCGGGATTTTAAAACTGTCCGTTAGACGGAGGGTACTTCCTTCAAAACGGACCTCAGACTCCGGGACCCCCAGGAGATCAGCCAGCATGTAAAAAGGGAAATTGGCGAGATAGCGCACATGGCCGTCTTTCTCATTTCCTACCTGTTGGACCAGCTGGTAATCCCGGACCACCCCATCAAGATCGGATGGCATATTGATGCTTCCCACAGCGCGGGCGCCCCGGGTAAACCGGGGCAGCGGCAACTGGGGGTAAATCATCCTGGAGAATTGTCTTTCCGGACTTACAGGAGCACTTAATAAACGTAGGGGTTGGATCTCGGAATCGGTGACCTGCCTGGAAGAATCTGCGTCATTGTCAAAAAGGGAAAGGTAGACATTGCCGGCTTTTTCAATGGCAAGGGCCAAATCCTGATCTGTGCTCAGTGCGGTAATGACTTTCGTTGAATCCGCAATTCCGGCTTTGGACAACATCCGGGTGTAAATTGGCGGCAGGGTGTCCGTTTCAGTGTATAACATATCCACGCCGATGGCAATAGCTCCGGCTGCAGCTATTTTTTCCATCACGATGCCGTCGTATAGCCTGGGCCAGAGCTGAACCCTGCCCAGTTCGTCAATACTGGCATTGTCAACCGCCACGATTGCAACATCTTCCGGGCGGATCAGTTTATGATTTTTATTAATACTTCTTCCCTTGAATCCCAGGTCATAGAGGGTATTTTCCAGTTGTTTTACCGGAGACGTTACCAGCTTGTTGTTGCTAAACCAAACAGCGCCTGCAGTGAGGGCTATGCTTATCAGGGAAATTACAAAGGCCCGCGGTAATAAGCGGGCGATCTTTTTAAACTTCAATTGCTTGCCGGAAATTTCGTCAATACCATTTCAGCCTGGTTCTTCAGCTCGTCGTTAGAATACTTGAGGATAAATTTTTCAAATATTTCACGCGCTTTGACCTGGTTATTGGCAAGGAGATATGAATGTCCTAATGCAAAAGTGGCATATTTAGCCATAGAATCCATAGGTTTCTGGTCCAGGAAGGTCCGGAAGGCCCAGATGGATTTGGCATAATCGCCTTTTTCATAATAGGTGGAAGCTTCTTCAAAGCTTACTTCGCGGTCTTCTTTCCAATAGAGCTGATCGGGTTTGGGCAGGGTATCGGCATTTACTTTGGATCTGCGGATCCCTCCCTCTTCGGCTTTGCGGGATTCGTTGGCTGTACGGAAAACCTTCTTAAAGCCGGAAAAAACAGATTCAGATTGGGCAAGGGCTTTGGAATTGCTTTGATCGTACAGGTCCTTGATCAGGTAGGTGCTGGAAGGCTCCACGGTGGTTTTTGATCCGTTGGTCCAACTGATTTCCACTACCGATTTGGCGGATGTTTTAAGGGTTTGCAGGTACAACACCGGAGTATTGATACCGGCATTGACCGTTTGTGCTCCTGAGGTCAGGGTAGCCTGGCCTTCGAGGTAGGCGATTTTTCCAACCTGATTATTGGTGGAATTTTGGGCATTCACGAGGTTGCTGCCCAGGACCAGGAGGAAGCAGATCAGTGTGATTTTAGGGATCATTTTATTTGATTTAAAAGTAAAGAATAATGTTTGGCAATACCAGGATTGATTGAGGCGGCCCGATCAAACCATTTCCTGGCAGCAGCTTTGTCCAGGATAACCACGTTTGCCTTGGCCAGGTTGATCAGCGTCTGAATATCCGTTTCGTCAAAAGTAAAGCTTTTTTCGTAAAATTGGATAGCCTCCCTGTACTGATTTTGCTGAAAAGCGATATTTCCCAGGTTATTGTAGACGGAAGGGTTCTCCGGAGAGAGCCTTAAAGCTTCTTCCAGGATTCTCCGGGCCTCGTCCCACTGGCCGGTCTGGGCCAGCATTACGGCGAGTTTGTTTTTGATATAGACGTTGTTAGGCTCGTTGAGGTACTGATTTTTAATGACGGTCAGGCTGGTCGCATTAAGTTTTTGGAAAACCCATTGCATTTGTTGGGTAAACTCCCTGATCACGGGTTGCTGGTCACGGGGCAGGGAGGGCAGGGTTTCAGGAGCAAAATCTGAGGGCCGGTAAACCTTCCGGGCGTCGACCAAAGGTACGATCTCAGGAAAATTGCCTTTTGAAATTTCCTGGTAATACCGGGATGCTCCTTTTTCCCAGGCCTGGGAAAAAGGGCCGCTTCCGATCAGCGTGGTTTCGACGGGCAGCCAGGTTTTCCCCTGGTAGATAATAATATCCGTGGTCTGAAAACCCTCTTCGAGAGCCTCATCCGGAGACAATTTAAGGTCCAGGGCCATAAAAATGTGTCCGGGCACATCGATATAAGCTGTTGATACCCCGGAATTTTCAAGTAAAGCGCAATAAAGGGTGACCAGGTCATCACAATCCCCGGTTTTACGGACCAGGGTCTCAGAAGGGTATTGAAGAAAATCCAGGAGATTGGTATTGATCGAAACCGTGGAATAGCTCAATTCGGGATCAGGCTGATAGGCCAATTTCAAAGCACCAAGGGCGGAATATAGTTTTAAGGCAGAAGCCAGGTTGTCATTAAGGGAATTGGAAGGCACCAGGCCGAAGTACTCGGAGACTTTGCGGCTGAAATCGGTTACCGGCCCGGATCCCTGGGAAATAAAGGAAGCCAGCTTCCTTTTGTCCGCCCAGTTGATGGCATTCCTGGAATGAACGGTTACTGGTATGGTCTTCTTGGCGGTTCTAGGCCTGTTTTCATAAGTGTAGTTGATTGATACCGTGGCCTGCAGGGTCTGGCTTTGGGTTTGTTTGAGGATGGCCGAAGAGAAAATAGCCCGGAGGTTTAGCGTGGAATTTGAAAAGCCCACCAGGATGCTTTCATTTTGTACGGTAGGCTGGGCCATCAACCCGGGAATATCCAGGGTCATGGAATTGCATTTCAACGGCAGTTTGGTATTGTTAGCTACAATGATCTCCCCAATGGGCAGGAGGTTCAGATCGGCATAATTAATGTAAAGCGAAGGGTAGATTTCAGGGATGTTGAATTCTGCAATGGTCAGCGGATCTTCATTGGCGGATACCTGGTTGCGAAGGTCAATAGCATTCTGAAGGGCTGTTTTGATTTTGGCATCCGAAGGATCAAGGCCCTGGGCAGTTTGCAGCGCATTTACGGCATCAAAAACCAGGCCGGCGGAAATACTGGCCGTGCCGAGGTTGTACCAGCTGCCGGCATTATCCGGGTTTTGGTTGGCCAGCTTTTTATATACTTCCACAGCCAGGGCATGTTCGCTCATTCTTGAATACAGGGCCGCGGTTTTATTCCGGTAATACTGGAGCTTTTCACGGGCCTGCTCCAGGTTGGGTTTTCCGGTTTCGTAATACTGGATGGCCAGTTTATAATTTTCCAGGGCCTTCTGGTTGTTGGACGTTTTTTCAAATGCCTCCCCAAGTGGTCCGTAAAAGGATATGTTGGATGGGTCCATCTGGACGGCTTTTTCCAACTGGAAAGAAGCTTCGGTAAAATTCCCCAACAGGAGTTCGATCATGCCTACTTTGCCAATGAAAAGCGGATTGCTGCGGTCATTCACCAGTAATTGTTTGTATAAGGCCAGGGCTTCCGAATGGTTTCCCGCCAGCAGTTGAGTTTCCGCGAGTCCGGTCAGGTACCCGGCATCATTGGGTTTTTGCCCGAGTAAAAATTCATATTCGGCGATGGCATCGTTGTACCTGTTTAATCCTTTGAGGGCATTGGCCAGGTATTCCCGGATTGCAATGGTTTGTTCGCTGCTGAACCGGGTACCGTATACGGTGATCGATTCCTTGGCTCTTTTTTCAAGGTCCGCATACCTGTTGCTCAACTGAAGTACCTGGAGATGCTGCAGGTATTCCTGCTGGAAAGGTTTTTTGTTCGAAATCAGCAGGTCAATGGTCTTTTTGATATTTCTTTCACTCTCGGCAAGAAGGGCCTGAAGCTCGTATTCCGGTGCCCCGGATCTTAATTTGAGTTCATACAGGCGCAGGCCGGTCTGATAGGCGCCAGCATGGTAATGGGCTACATCCGGAGCCCATTCGATGAGTTTCAGGCGCATGAGCCGGGCATTGGTGAGCGTGTTGATATTGGGCAGGTTTTCAAGTACTCCGGCCACTGAATCTACTCCGGCCAGGATATGGGGTTTGAGAAAAGTCTGGCTGATCACCTTCCCGGCTTCTTCCAGAATGGTTGTGTAATTTTCCTGGGCTGCCAGTTTCCAGAACAAAGTTTGATAACCCGCTGCCAGCCCTTCCTGGATGGCCGGGCTCCTCGGATTGAGGTTATAGGCGGACTTCAGCATATTTAGCCCCTTGATCAGTTCCGGGCTTCCGGCCAATTGGGCCTTGCCCATTTCCAACATGGACAGGGCAACGAAGCTGACCATTTTCTGCGGCCTGCCCATATACCGGATCGCGTTCTGGAAAGCAAGCATGGCATCCTCGTAGTTGCCGGCTTTTTTCAGGTAGTTGCCCAATCCGAAGAAATTGTCAAATCCGGTGGTTGGGGCACTCATGGCCGAAGGATTCAAACTGACCAGTTTGTACCTGCGGCTTTTGTTTTTATAAATGGATGTTTCATCGATGACAAATTGGTTGCCGAAGGTCACATAAGCAAGGGAATCTGAACCGTCAGAGGCATAAGTCAACAGCCCATATCGGTCGGCCAGGTTAGCGGCCAGGGGCTTGAAAGTCACCAGCAGCCGGGTATTGTCCACGTCAAAGCCATAGATGTTTTCAGGCGTTGGGGGAGTGACTTTGATTTCGTAGGTGGCTTGCCTGCCATTGGATTCCTTGCCGATCAGACGGTAGGTGGATGGGTCTATCGTCATGGTTTCGAGGTTGCCGCCCAACTGGGTGATTTTCACCGGTTTTTCTTTCCAGTCGTATGATTCGATTTGTTTGGTCGTGTTGTTTTGGATCAACAGGTAACCCAGCGGGTCTACCGTAAAACACTGGATCTTTTCCGGTCGGGTGGTTCCCAGGCGGAGGTAACCGGATGCGGAAGGCTTTACATTGGCATCAAATTTCAGAATGGCATTCAGTTTATCATCCAGCACATAAAAAGCATCCCTTTGGTTGGTAAGCAGGGCAGCCGGGGATTGTACTCCGTTGAGCAGGACGGTTTTTATGAATTTTCCTTCGAGATCGAAAAAATGAACATTGTTTTTACCTTCGTCAAAAACCAGGAGCTGGCCCTGAATAAGGCCCAAAGAAGCCGGCTTTCGAAATTTTTCATCGGTCTGATCTCCGAACCGGTTTTGCAGTTTGCCGGTATTCGCATCAAACCGGAAAACCAGTTTCTCCTTTTGATCCAGCACATAAACGGATTGTTCGGTGGCTACCAGGTCGGCCCCCTCCTCAAATTCTCCGGATATTGAAAAAAGGGATTGGCCATTCTGGCTTTGCGCCTTAAGCTGATCTTTCTTATCGCCGGCAAGACCATAGACATTGCCTTTGGAATTGACGGCCACTTTATAGAAAGCAAAAGGCTGGTTGTTAGCGGATACGGCGATCCGGTAGGCCTGGTTCGGGTCGGCTGGGTTTGATCCCGGTGTGGTTTGAGCGGCAACTTCACAGGCAAGGCCCAGATACAGCAAAAACGCAACAATTTTCTTCACATTAGATATCATAGGATAATTGAATTTTCAAAGTTAGTGAGTTATGACGAAACCGATTGCACAATATTGGTGATCCATGTGCTTTATAAAGGCAAGACGTCAAGTTGTGTTACCGTTTGCTTAAAAACGAATAATGGGCCAAAATTTTAAGTAATTTTAAGGGTTCAATTAAATCACGCTTGTTGAAAATGATGCCCCTGTTAAAGCCGGTCCGTGTATTTATTAGTGGCCTGGCAGTTTTGTTCCTCCTGTTTATCGGATTTTTACCAATTGGACTTTCCGCCCAGAACGACCCCCTGGTATTTTACAATAAGGGCACGGATTTGGCAATAGCAAGAGATTATAAAGGGGCAGTCGAAGCTTTTGACGAAGCGGTCCGGCTGGATCCCAATCTTTATTACGCCTATGCCGGACGTGCAGCGGTAAAAGCGGAACAGGGCAATTACAAAGCCGCCCTTGCCGATTACCTGGCCTATGAAAAAATAATCGCAGAACTGAATCTCCTGGGTGATCCTGAAATTCTCGCCAAGAAGGCAAAGGTCGAACAAATGATTGAGGCGGTCCAGGACGATGGCAAGACAAAAACCGGAAATGGTGCGAAAATGGATGAAGAGGTGGGCCAGGCCAAGACCATGGCCAAACTCAATGAAGCCATCGAAGCCAATGACGAACCCAGGGTATTGTATTACCGCGGAAAACTCAAGATGGAAACCAGTGAAATCACCGCGGCCATATTTGATTTCACCCAGTCTCTTTCTCTGGATTCCGGCTTTGTGGATGCCTGGGTAGCCCGCGGTTATGCCCGTCTCAAGCTCCTCGACCTGGCGCCTGCCCTCTATGATTTCAGCAGGGCCATCGCCCTTGACCCGGTCAATTATGAAGCGCTCATCGGCAGGGGAGAAACAAAAAACAAACAAAAAATTTACCTGTCGGCCATCGATGATTTTTCAGCGGCTGCCCTGTCCGTCCCCACCAACCACGTGGCCTATTTCGACCGCGGCCTGGCCTGGTTCAACCTTAAGAATTTTCAAAAAGCCAACGAAGATTTCAGCATGGCCATCCAGCTCAACCCCACCCATACCCGCGCTTATTTCAATCGCGCCATTACCCGCATGAATCTCCGGAAAAGTGCAGAGGCCTGCATCGATTTTAAAACAGCCAGTGATTTGGGGCATCCGCAAGGAGCGGAATATATCAACAGGTATTGCAGATAATTACCGGGTGGGATGCGATTCTTCAATTAAACCATAATGCCCTGATTTTAGAAACGGATCGCCCAACGACGGGCCCGGCATTAAAAGGCTATAGACAGGGATGAAGTAATAAATGTATTGGTATTTGACCGTGTACCGCCGGGATTAAATATATTGTCTTTACTGGTAAAGCCCCTGCCTTCCAGCCGCCACAACACCTGGTCATGCAGGAGGAAATCAATGTTGACGGAGTATGCCCAGGTTTGAAAACCATGGGGCGTACCGGTGGAAATAATCACTCCATTCGCATCCCTGTAATATTCAATCCTTGAGGCTAAGTTTAATTTGGGGCCTGCGCTCCACTTCATCAATAGAATGGGTGCATACCAGGTGTTGTACGCTCTGCTTCCTTTGGCGTTTTCCTCTGCTCCGATGTCAAAGCCGGTAGTAAAAGCAATTTTGTCGTTTACCTGGAAAACTCCGTAAAAATTGTGAAAAAAACGCATCTGGCGCACCTGATCCGGTTTATCATTTCCGATGAACGAACTGCTGTTGAGAGTGATTGCCGAGCTGGGCTTGAAGGTTAGTTGATGGCCGAATGCCGGTGTATTGTTGCCATCCACCCGGTAAATGCGTTGCCATCCGTTTACGACCAGTCCGCTCAGAAACCATTTCCCGTCGCCGGAGGTATAAGCCAGTCGCAGTCCGCTCAGGTAATAGGGACTATTTTCAGCCAGCAAGCTTCTGGTTAAATTCCAGCAATCTTTTCCTATGGCGCTTTCGAAACCGATGTGTGATGAAAAAATACCCGCATCCAGCCAAAGGCTTTGGTTCCTGGAGATTTTTATTCCGGCATTTGCTTCAAGGATGTTTTTCATTACACCCTGTTCCGCAGCAAGATTGTCATTGGGGTAGGTGCCTGCCATCAGGGCAAGATTTCCTCTGATTCGTTCTGTTTGGTTTGCCAGTTTGATCATGCCAAGATTAAGGTTGGTTTCATTGTGACGGTTGTAATTGTAAAGAAAGGGCTGACGGACGTGTGCCCCGGGATTGGAGAAATCATAACTGTAATAGATTTCAAGGTACCCGGACAGGGAAAGCGTTTTTGTGCTGTCGGGTTGTGCGTTTGAAGTGTGGATAATGGATAAGAATAATATAATATCATACCATCCGGATGTTGGTTTCGATCCCGTTTTCATGCCAGCATTTATTGGATATGGTAAAAGCCGGATTTGGTTTTTGAAATTTGAATTTCCGGACTGAATAATCCTAAAAGAGGCTTACCCGTTCGTAAAATTGCTTTTTTTACCATAGGTGTATACCCTTGCTATTCGCTTCTTTTAATCTTGCTAATCATGGACTCCTGTGCCTGTTCCAGGGCCCAGGTCCTGACCAATGCGGGTCAAGGCTTGGTAAACCACATTTCCTTTGTATGGTAGTCCAGATCGGCTCCCCCGAGTTTATTCAGGGTTTCCAGGTTCCAGACATACTCTGAATTGTACCGGGGCCTCACCCGGTAAGCCGGTTTGTTGTTGTTGCCGGAAGCGAGCGGGCTGGGTAGGGTAAAACCGGTATATATGGCCGGGTCGTAATGATAGCGGCGCATATCCACCCAGGATTCAATGGTGCCGGTAATCCACATGGAAATGTATTTTTGCAGCATGATCTGGCTCAGCGTAAGTGCCTCGGCGCTCTGGGGCAGGGCAGCGCTGGTGACATAAGCATCCCGGTTTGCCGCAGTCACTTTACAAAAATCCATATGCGCTCCAACGCCTTTTTTGAATGCATCGAAGGCCAGGTTTTTATCCCCTTTTTTAAAGGCGGCTTCGGCTTTGATAAATTGCATCTCCCAATACGTCATGATCAGGTGGTCGGCTTTGTCTGTGAAAATATACTTGCCGGGTTGGGCAGAAGCTGCCAGGGCGGGTGATCCGCCCCAGAGGGTCGGGATCCGGCGTGGATCGTTGGTGTTATTGGTGGAATCAACCTTACCGGGAGTCACACCCCGGAAAACCCCATCCGGGCTTGCGGTCATCATCTGACCGATCCTGGGATCCGAAACACCATTAAACACGGTGCCGTCCAGGAGGCTGACTATAAATTTGGTCGGCCTGAAATTGGCCAGGTTATTACGGGTAGGGCCATAAAAATTACCATCGGATGAATTGGTGCCTGCATGGGGGATCGCGAAATTATCCGCGTTGGAAACAAATGATTTATCCACAAATCCAATGACTTTGTCCGGGGAATATGCGGCTTTATTGGAGAGGTGGTTGGCGTTGCGGGCAAGCACCCCGTTGACAAATTTTATCCATTTTTCCCGGTTGCCTTTGTAGACCAGGTCTCCTCTGCCCAGGGAGCTTTCCAAAACGCCTCCTCCGGTCTTGCTGAGGTTATCCAAAGCCAGGGTCGCCACACGTACCACTTCTGCATAAACCTCCTCCTGGCTGTCATAATCAAAAACATAGCGGTTCGGCTCCCAGGCCTGCTTAAGGATGATTTCTCCGTGATAATCGGTTGTGGACTGCCAGCTCCACGCCCGGATGGCATAAGCTGCCCCTACATAATCCCATTGTTCTTTGGCCGTAGCGTCATCGATGATGAGGTCAATGTTTTTTCCAATGGACCAATAATGCGACCGCCATATTTCTCCGGCGGCATCACTGCCCGCCGCATATCCGTGAAGGTCCCAGACGTTATTGGCCAGGCGGGTGCACCAGTTCTGGGTGTAGGCCCCGATGTACCGTACATCAAAGGATTCTCCCCTGGCCATCTGGGACAAGACCGGGGGCAGGATGGCAAAGCCCTGGGCGACCTGTGGGTTTCGGGGATCAAAGTTGACGTCCAGAAAATCCTCGCAGGAAGCAAGGATCAGTATAAAAAGGAGGAGGATGAATTTATATTTGGAATTTGTTTTCATGACTGTCAGAATTGAATTTCAATAAATGCGATACCGTTACAGGCCAATGCTCAGGCCGCAAGAAAAGGTTTTAGGCAAGGAAAGTTTACCGTAATCAAATCCGAAACCGCCCGCCCCACCTGTAGCAGGCGTAGTGCTGCTGACGTAAGGATCGGCGCCGGTATAATTGGTAATTAATAATAAATCAGTTCCGTTTACAAAGATTCCCAGGGACTTGAAAACCCTGGATCGCTGCAGAAAATTGGAAGGAAAATCAAATTTAAGGGTGATGTCCCGGAGTCTCAACCAATTGATGTCCTTCTCCACAAAGTCTTCCGGTTGCAGATAGGTGGTGTAATACAACGAAGAAGTGAGACGGTTGATTTCCTTTGTGTTGACGGTCGGACTCTCGGTCTCTTCCTTGCCGTCTTTAAGAACTCCTTTGACTACAAACGGTTTATCCCGGTCCAGGGTGTTCACGCTCAAGCCGGTCCGCGTTAGGTAAAATTCATTACCGTTAAATATGTCTCCGCCTTTCCGGACGTCGATCAGGAAGGAGAGACTCAGGTTTTTGCGGAAGGTAAGTTTGTTGACCAGGCCAACCGTAAAATCCGGGTTTCGGTCTCCGATCGGTAAAAAGTTATTGTTGGAAAGCGGGAAACCTGTGGTGGGGTCCACCAGGATATCCCCCTTGCTGTTTCTGAGATAGCTGTACCCTCCAATGGCAGTGGCGGTGCCTGCACCACGGCCATTCACGGGCTCATAAAAACGGTTGTTGGCAGAAGTAAATCTCGATGCAAGAATGGCAGTGGGTGAAAAAGCGCTTGCCCGGGCATTGTCGTAGACCCAGGTATCCGAACTGTAATACTCATTGACATTGGCAGGCAGGCTGATGACTTTGGTGGAGTATTTCGTAAAGTTGGCATTGATCTCCCAGTCTATCGTATTGTTGCGGAAAGGTTTGCCACCCAACTGAACTTCCCAGCCTTTGGTGTTCAACTCCCCGCCGTTGAGCAATCCAAAAATAAAACCTGTGCCGTAACTCAGCCGCTGGGTGATGATCTGGTCTTCGATGGTTTTGGAAAACCAGGCCAGGTCAGCATTGAGACGTCCTCTGAAAAGGGAAAAGTCGCCCCCGACTTCATAGCTGTTTACCTTTTCCGGTTTGAGGGCCGGATTGTCTCCGTAAAAATCAAACAAGAATCCACCGCCTGTCGAAGATTGGGGTGCAAGACGGGCCTGGATCTGGTAGGCCGGTGCGGGATTACCCACTTCGGCATAAGAAGCCCTGAGTTTTGCAAAAGACAGGATCCGGTCATTTTCTTTAAACATGGGCAGGCTGGTAAGCAGGAAAGTGACACCGGCCGATGGATAGAAATAAGAACGGTTTGATTTTGGCAGGGTGGACGACCAGTCGTTCCTGCCGGTCAGGTTAAAGATGAGGATGTCGTTTAAACTGATCTCCGCTTTTGCAAAAGCGCCCAGGAGGCGGGTCCTGCGCAGATTGCTTCTGTCCCGCTGGGTAGTGGGATCCGTATTGTTGAGGCTGTTGAAATCAGGCAGGTAAAACCGTTCGCCGTAGGAAGCATTGATATCCGCCTGACGGTCATCCACAGACGAGCCTACAAGGAGAGAACCGCTGACGCTGGATATTTTCTTCTTAAAGGTGGCGAAAATATTTCCGTTGAGGATGCGGCCGTCATCGGAATAATTTTCAATCCAACCCCTGCGGGCATTGCCAATCACGGATTCCGGATGGTAGAAACGGTTGCCCAGGGTGCTGTAAATATCGGCTCCCATCCGGGCAGTGAGTGAAAACCAGTTTAACGGTTCATAAGTAAAGGATACATTGGTCAGGGTCCGGTTGGTGTGATCGGTCCTTTTATTTTTATTGACCAGGAAAAGCGGATTGTCGAGTTCCGCCGACGGACTGAGCGAAGTAGTCTGCCTGCGGGTGCCGTCCGCGTTCAGATATTGGGTGATGTCGTCGGTCCGGGGATAAGCCAGCACGCTTAATAAATAACCAAGGGCCCCGGCCGGTGGAATTTTGGTATCGTTGCTGATGTAATTTATGCGGGCTGAGCCTTTGAGGTTTTTCAGCAGGTTAGCATCCAGGTTTAAGGCTACGTTGAGTTGTTTTTGATTGTTTTCCGGGATGACTCCATTGGCATTAAAATAGGAGCCCGAAAGGCGGTAGGTCAGGTTGGTGGCACCCCCTTCAAAACTGAGGTCGTGTCGCATGTTTGATCCATTTTGATAGAAAGCCCCGATATTATCATACAAAGGAGTGCCGGTGGGGATTCTTGCGCCGAAATAATTGGCGGTATTGGGATCGGCGGCGCCATTGAGCCCTCTGCCGTATATACTTTGGGTTTCCGGAAAAAGGTTGAGGCTGGACACCGTAAAGCGGTTATTGTAATTTAACTTTCCGACCCCGGCTTTTCCTTTTTTGGTAGTGATCAGGATGACCCCGTTGGCTCCTTCATTGCCATAAAGGGCGGCGGCTTCCGGGCCTTTCAATACCGTGATGTTTTCGATATCGGCCGGGTTGAGGTCGGTCACCCGGTTGGCCACATCGTCGCGGTTATTGTTTACATTGCCGCTGACCCCCGCCGCGTCGGAATAAAGATTGTGCTGGTCAAAGGTGCCGCTGTTGATAGGCAAACCATCCACTACGAATAATGGCTGATTGCTGTTGCCAATGGAGTTTACCCCTCTCAGGGTGATATTCACTGCTGAGCCCGGAATGCCGCTGGTGGGGGTGAGCGAGAGGCCGGCGACCCGCCCCTGCAATCCCATCACGGCGTTATCCCGCTGGGTTTCCTGCAATTCCTGTCCCCCTATGCTTTGGGCGGAATAACTCAGTTTTTTGCGGTCTTCTTTTATTCCAAGGGCCGTGACGATCACTTCTGAAAGGATTTCCACATCTGCGGTCATGGTCACGTCGATCAGGCTTCGCCCGTTGACATTGACCTCGTGAGGTTGCATACCCACGTAGGTAAAAACGAGGACGTCCTGAGGCTGGGTGGAAATCCGGTACATGCCATCGACATCCGTGACGGTCCCCGTATTGGTTCCTTTTACCTGGATGGCTACTCCGGGGAGGGCTTCTCCCTGTTCATCCTTTACCGTACCGGTCACATTGATTTGTGCAAGGCCCATGCCCAGGCTTGAAAATTGCAGGATCAATATCCAAAGGCATTGGGGAATCCTGCTCCTGAAGCGGCAAATAATTAGCATTGTCATAAGGTTTAATCTGGTTTCAAATAAGGATTGCCAGTTTATCTTTATAAGCTGGCAATTTTTGACAATTTAAAAAATTCTTGTGGAATGGAGAGCTGACTAAAATCATTTGAAATCTGCCTACTCCAACCAGTCCTGAGCATGTTGCCGAAGGCCGGATACATAAATCATAAAGTCAGGGCCGGTTAAAATGGCCAGAACCCCAAGACTCAATCCCTAGACTAACCACTTATAAACTTCCTAATAAACTGATAAACTGATAAACTGATAAAC
>CAYOPD010000047.1:0-30219 GCA_964405735.1 uncultured Saprospiraceae bacterium
CGGGGGGCACGGCCTTTCTTTTTTTTGGGGCGAGGTGAGAGGAAAGAGGTAAGAGGTGAGAGGTAAGAGGTTAGAGGAAAGAGGTAGGAGGTAAGAGGTAGGAGGTAGGAGGTAGAAGGTGGGAGGATTGAGGTTTTAGGTTAATTTTGCCGCATGACACGGATGCTTAACAGGCAAAGTTTCGGGGATCCTGCAAATACCGGAAAATGGCCATCTGAAGATGAAGCTCTGGCATTATTGCAAAACTGGGTGCCCAATGAAAAACTAAGAAACCATATGTTCCAGGTGGGCTGGTTGCTCAGATCCTGGGCCAGGGAAAAAGAAGGGCTGGATGAAGTTCAACAATGGAAATGGCAGGTCACCGGATGGTTGCATGATGCGGATTGGGAAAGATGGCCGGATATACATTGCCAGAAAATAGTGGAAGAACTGGAGCAAAGGAATACCGACCCCGAAGTCATTCACGCCATCGCAGCTCACGGCCCCACCCATTTCGGAGTTGAACCGTCATCCAGACTGGATAAAATGTTGTACGCTTTTGATGAGTTGTCCGGTTTTGTACATGCCTATTCCCTGATGCGGCCTGGCGGTTATGAAGGCATGGAAACCAAAGGGGTGTTAAAAAGGCTTAAAGACAAGACTTTTGCTGCCCAGGTGTCGAGGGAGGATATCCGGGAAGCGGCAGAACGGATTCCTATGGCCTTGGAAGACCTGATTCAATTTGTGATAGACCATCAGCCTGAAACTCCCCAGGTCAACTCCAAATAATGATCATGAAAACGAATCCCCCCCTTGCCCAGCCAAATTCCATATATGGAAGCACAGTCATTCCATTTACCATTCTGGTTTTTGGATTATCATTCATCGGCGCGGCATGCCGGAATACGAAAGGGCCAGCCCCTGCCTATGAAATCATTGGCCTTGAAGACTCGGAGCATAAAAAGGTATATAAAAGGGACAGCCTTGGAAACACTCTGGTGGAAGGGGTCCTTTTTCAAGGAAAAAGAAACGGCTCCTGGGTTACCTACCACCCTTCCGGGCAGGTCGAAACCATAACCAATTATATAGAAGATCAAAAAAACGGCCTCTACCTCCGGTTTGGCCAAAACAATACAATCGAAGAACAGGGCTCATACCTGGATGGCCTGCTGGAGGGAACCTTTATGAGATATCAATTCGGGCACCTTGATGAGCGCATTGAATATAAAGGAGGAAAGAAAAACGGAAAGGCTATAAAGTATTACCTCAAGGGCGGCATGCAACGGGAAATGGAATTTAAAGACGATGTGCAGGATGGGTATTACCGATTTTATGGTGAAGACGGCTCCAAACAAATAGAAGAAATATTCAAGGCCGGTAAAAAAATAAGCGGCGGAATCATCCTTTCGCAATAAACATGATCCTGGACCTCCTGGCCGATACGAGCCGGCTCCATTTTTCAGAGAAAAACGGCCAGAAACAAGTGCTTGACCTCATCCGCAAAAAATGGCTGGTCCTCACCCCGGAAGAACTGGTCCGGCAGCTTTTTATTGATTACCTGATCCGGCGGATGAACTACCCTGCGGGCCGCATTGCGGTGGAGAAGCAGATCCGGCTGGACAGGACAGTCAGGCGTTTTGATCTCGTGATCTACAATTCTGTCATGAGCCCTTTCCTCATGATTGAATGCAAATCCCCCGGTGTTCGGCTTGATGAGATGGTCGTATCGCAGGTGGTGCGGTACAACCTGGCCGTAAAGGCTGATTTTCTTTGTATTGTAAATGGTTGGGAATGCCGGGTTTTTCAGAAGTCGGCGGAAGGCCAATGGCGGGACATTGACCATCTTCCGGGAACCATTCCCTGAACATTTTCATTCAAAACAAATCACGGTTTACTGATTATCTTTACCCGATGCGACCAATGAAAATACTGATCACGGGTGCAAATGGTCAGATCGGAACGGCGCTTGCTGCCGCATTGCGTGAACGGTATGGACGCGACAAAGTCCTGTGTACCGATATCCGCCGGCCTAAAGAAGATCACGGGCCATTTGAAATGCTGGACATCCTCAATGTGCAGCGCATGAGTGAAATCATTGAAGATCATCACATCACTCAGGTATATCATCTGGCGGCCATCCTGAGTGCAAACGGGGAATGGAATCCGAAAAAAACCTGGAATGTGAATCTGAACGGACAGCTCAGCATTCTCGAATTGGCCCATCAATACCAGATGGACCGGGTTTTTTTCCCCAGTACCATAGCCATATTCGGATCGACCACTCCCAAGACCAATACGCCGCAGCACGCGGCTGCCGAACCTTCGACCGTTTATGGGATGAGTAAGCTGGCGGGAGAACTCTGGTGCCAGTATTATCATTCACGATACGAAGTGGACGTGCGCAGTCTCCGGTATCCCGGGATCATTGGTTGGCAAAGCGCTCCTGGAGGAGGCACTACGGATTATGCCGTTGAAATTTTTCATGCAGCCATAAGGCATGAAAACTATACTTCCTACCTCAGCGAAAATACCTTTCTTCCGATGCTGTATATGGACGATGCCATCCGGGCCACGATCGAACTGATGGAAGCCCCGTCAGAACAATTAAGCATACGTACCAGCTACAACCTTTCCGGCCTGAGTGTGAGCCCGGGTACCCTGTACCAGGAAATCAAAAAACACTTTCCGGATTTTACCATTCACTACGAAGAGGACTTCCGGCAAAAGATTGCAGACAGTTGGACAGAGAGTATTGATGACTCAGTCGCGCGGAAAGACTGGGGATGGAAAGAATCCTATGATATTTCCAGGATGACCCAGGATATGTTGTACAACCTGGGAGCCCCTGTGAACCCGGTGGCCTGATTCCTTTTCAACACCCCGGGCGGCAAAAAACAATAAAATGCAAGACATGAAAAGACCGTTTTTTTACTGGTTCCTGTTGGTATGCCTCAGGCTGCAAGCTCAGGATCAACCCACTCAATACCAAAGCCCTTCTGCAGACCTGATGGACCTGGTCAATGCGCCCCCCTCCCCTGCGGTGCTTTTTACCAGGAACGGGGACTGGATGATCATTCAGCAAAGGCAAGCCATGATGGACATTGCCGACCTGGCACAGCCGGAACTGCGAATAGGCGGTCTGCGTATAAACCCCGCGACCTATTCACAAAGCCGGATTCCTTATATTGTATCCTTAAGGCTCAAACAAAGCCGTTCCGGCACCGAATATGACATAAAAGGGTTGCCTGTAAATCCTAAAATTTCATTTGTACGTCTTTCTCCCGATGAACAGATGCTGGCTTTTGTGCATCAATCCGGTCAGGGAAATGAATTGTGGGTTGCCGATCTTAAAACGAGGACGGCAACACCGTGGGGTAACGTCCTGCTCAATTCAACTACCGGCAATCCTTATCAATGGATCAATGGATCGGAGATCCTGGCCAAGGCTGTTCGTGAAGGCAAACAGCCACCGCGTGAAAACCCGGTACCTGCAGGGCCTGTGATCCAGGAGACGGAGGGTCAGGCTGCCCCTGCCGCCACCTTTCAGGACCTGCTTAAAAACCCTTTTGATGAAGAGCTTTTCGAATTTTATTGTTCCGTGGACCTGGTCAGGATCAATGTCTCCGGGACCACTCCGATAATCCGGGACCTAATGGTTGGCCGATACGATCTGTCCCCGGATAAGAGCTACATTCTCCTGCAACGGATCATAAAACCCTTTTCTTATCTCGTTCCTTATACCCGCTTTGCCACCCAGGTTGAAATCCTGGATCTGACGGGCAAATCGGTTCGGCTCCTTGCGGACAATCCATTGGATGAGGTAAGGCCCAAAGGATTTGATGCGGCATCCAGGAATCCCCGCAATTTCCAGTGGAGGGATGACCTGGGATCTGCCATTTCCTGGGTGCAAGCCCTGGACGAGGGTGACCCTAAAAAAAAGGTCGAATTCCGGGACGCCCTCCTGCAACTCGAAGCTCCTTTCAGTGGAAGTCCCCTCACCCTTTACCAATCTCGTATGAGGCTTCAGGAGGTCTATTGGTCTGATAAATACCAGGCTTTCGCCCGAGAAGGAATGTTTGCCACAAGGCAGGTCCTCGTTAAAAAATTCAATCCTTTTCTTCCCGACCTCCGCCCGGATACCCTCTTTTCATTCTCTTCCCAGGACGCCTACAACGATCCCGGTGAACTGGTCATGACCACAAATCATTATGACCGGCAGGTCGTATGGAGTGACCCGGCAAAAACCAAAGTTTATACGATCAGCAAAGGCGCCTCTCCTGACGGGGATATGCCTTTCCTGGCTTCCTTTGATCTGAAGACCAAAAAACAGGAGATCCTCTGGAGATGCAAAGCACCCTATTATGAATATCCGGTTCAGGTCATCGACCTTCAGCAAGGCACTTTCATCACATCAAGGGAATCCCAGACGGAGAACCCGAATTATTATCTCCGGAATTATAAAGGACTGAACCCAACGGCCCTGACTTCATTTCCCAATCCTCAACCCCAGCTCGCAGGCATAAATAAGGAAAAAATCCAATATCAGAGAGCTGACGGACTAAACCTCACATCGGTACTGTACACCCCCAAGGGGTATGACAAAAACAAATCCGGGCCTTTGCCCGTCCTGATGTGGGCTTATCCAAGAGAATATAAATCTGCCGGTGACGCAGCCCAGGTACGTGGATCGAAATACAGTTTCACCCGGATCGGTTCCGGTTCCCCCGTTTTCTGGGTGCTCAGGGGTTATGCGGTGATGGATCAGACTGAGATGCCTATTGTCGGCTCCGGTGATGATGAACCAAACGATACCTATATCCGTCAGCTGGTGCAAAATGCAGAAGCAGCGGTAGAAAAGATTAGCAACATGGGAGTCGGGGATAAAACCCGGATTGGAGTGGGAGGGCATTCCTATGGCGCATTTATGACGGCCAATTTATTAGCACACAGTGACTTATTCCGCGCTGGGATCGCAAGGTCAGGGGCCTACAACCGGACACTCACTCCTTTCGGTTTTCAGAACGAACAAAGAAGTTTCTGGGAAGCCCCTGAGGTTTACCTGGCCATGTCCCCTTTTGCGCATGCGGATAAGATCAATGAACCCCTCCTGCTTATCCACGGAGAAGCGGACAACAATACCGGTACTTTCCCCATGCAGAGTGAACGGTTGTTTCACGCCATTAAAGGAAACGGAGGTACCGCGCGACTGGTCATGCTTCCCCATGAAAGCCATGGTTATGCGGCCAAAGAAAGCATCTACCATATGTTGTATGAAATGGACAGCTGGCTGGAAAAAAATGTAAAAAATGCGGGCAGCAAATCCACCAAACCCAAATCCTGATCATGATTCAATCCGTATTGCCTTTTTTGAAAGATGAGCTGGACCAGCTTAAAGCCAACAACCTGTACAAAAAGGAAAGGACGATCACCGGCCCTCAGGGTGCGGTGATTCAGACCCTGGAAGCGGGGGAGGTAATTAATTTTTGTGCCAACAATTACCTCGGCCTCTCCAGCCATCCCGAGGTGGTGCGGGCAGCTAAAGAAACGATTGACAGTCATGGTTATGGCATGTCCTCGGTCCGTTTCATTTGCGGCACCCAGGATATCCATAAAAAATTGGAAAGTTCCTTGTCGGAATTCCTCGGCATGGAAGACACCATCCTCTACGCCGCCGCGTTCGATGCCAATGGTGGCGTTTTCGAACCGCTCCTCCAGGAAGAAGATGTTGTGATCTCGGATGAACTCAATCATGCCAGTATCATTGACGGCATCCGGTTGTGCAAAGCCGGGCGGAAACGTTATCTGCACAACGATATGCAAGACCTCGAAGAAAAACTCAGGGAATCGGAATCCGCCCGCCGCCGGCTGATCGTGACCGATGGGGTATTTTCAATGGATGGCACCATTGCCAGGCTGGACCTGATCTGCAACCTTGCAGAAAAATACAATGCCATGATCATGATCGATGAATGCCATGCTACCGGTTTTATGGGGAAAACCGGGAGAGGCACCCATGAATACCGGGAGGTCATGGGACGCATCGATATCATCACAGGGACCCTGGGAAAGGCATTGGGAGGTGCCAGCGGGGGCTTTACCTCATCCCGGCATGAAGTCATTGAAATCCTCAGGCAACGTTCAAGGCCTTATTTGTTTTCAAATACCCTTGCCCCCTCCATAACGGGTGCCTCACTCCGGGTAATCCAACTCCTGAGCGAATCCACCGCCCTGAGGGATAAACTCGAAAAAAACACTGCCTGGTTTCGCCAGGCCATTCATGCCACGGGATTCGACATTCTGCCAGGCAGCCATCCGATCGTCCCCATCATGCTTTATGATGCGGCCCTGGCCCAGGAATTTGCAGCTAAACTTTTGTTGAAAGGGATTTATGTCATCGGCTTTTTTTTCCCAGTGGTGCCTAAGGGAAAAGCACGGATCCGGGTTCAGATCTCCGCAGCACATGAACAGGCACATTTGGAAAAAGCGGTCGGGGCTTTTTCAGAGGTGGGCAGGGAATTGGGCGTTATTGATTAATCGTGCGCGATAAACTCAATCCTGCCTGGTCCAAATCAAATATTTCCCTTCGTCCGTCTTGAAAACCAAAGCCCCATTATGAAAAAGGTATTGGTGTAGTTTGAAATATTCTTTTTCACCATAAGGGCGGACGTACATGACCTGGTTTTGGGTGTACCAATGCCCAGTGAGGTCAACTTCACGGCTGTTGACGTTACTCCATGTGGAACCGCCGGCGCTGCCTGACTTCTCCTGCTGGAAGCTGCCGTCCGTATTCAAGGTTAAGTAGTACACGGTCACCATGCTGGCTGCACCGGCCCCAGTACCTGAATTGATAATTTCTTCTTTCATCCATCGGCCAACCACCGCTGGATCCCTGGGTAATGCATCCCGGGCAGGGGACAACGGCTTTTTATACGGCGAAGATTCAACAGGCTTCTCCGATGTACCGCTCAATCTAACAAAATCCGCTTCCACCCGGGACTGATCAGGCAATTGTACTTCCAGATGCAATCCTGTGCCGGTCATCTGCAAACGAATGGAAGCCAGCGGGATTTCAGAACCAGTGACCAGCAGGCTGCCGTTGCAAACAGCACCGGTCGCTTTGGCTCTTATGTCAAAGGTATTGGCGGTTTCCTTGTATTTTCCCGAGACTTCTTCCCCCTGCTGCAAGAGTTCAATGAGGGCAGGGTCTCCATTGATTTTACCCTGGTAGTTTCCGGAAAAAGTGGACTGAGCGTTTGCCTGGACCACCAGGACCATCAGTCCAATGCCCCAAATTCTTTTCAGGAGCATCCACTTATTTTTTCTGAAAATCAAGGGACACACTATTGATGCAATATCTCAGTCCCGTAGGTTTGGGTCCGTCATCGAACACATGGCCCAGATGGCCCCCGCATCGGGCACAAACTACTTCCGTGCGGCTCATCCCATGCGTTTGGTCATCGTAATCGGCCAGGCACTCTTTGTTTATAGGCTGGTAAAAACTTGGCCAACCTGTACCGGATTCAAACTTGGTATCCGAACTGAATAAAGGAAGCTGGCATCCCCTGCAGGTATACACTCCTTTTTCATGATGGTCCCACAGGTCACCTGAAAATGCGCGCTCTGTCCCTTTCTGCCTCAGTACATTATATTCCATGGCGGAAAGTTCTTTTTTCCACTCCTCCTCGGACTTGACGATTTTTTTAATGGTATCTGCGGCCATTGCCGTTTTCATGGAGGGTACGGGCTGCATGTTCGGGTTGTTGCATGCCGCGTAAAGTGTAAACAGGATGATGAATGTTTTCATATTTCAGATTTATCAGTTTTGATGGGGAGTGGCCTGATCAAACCGGTGATCGTCCTGCTCGGCCAATGATACGATTTTCCGGATGGCAAGGGTGATCATCATAATTAAAAAGTAAACTATAAAGAATACAAAATAAAGCCATCGATAGGTACCGGCTTCATCCATGGACAGGTGGCTAAGCCATTTGGCAGTCCATGCGCTCAGGAAGGCCAGGCCAACAAAACAGGAGATCGAATAGGTCCAATACCTGTAACCCGTGGAATACAGCAGGCCAAGCACCACATTGTAGATTGAAAAAAGAAAAAGAAAGGCAATATTCAGGGTCCACGGAAGGCGGCTCTCAAATTGAATCCCACCCTGGGCCATCAGCTTGACCAACAGATTGGCAATGAGCATGACGAAAAACACGAGCACGGCCTGAACTACTGGGCGTGCGGCCCAAGGTCGGAAACCGGTATTGGTTGAGAGCATCACTAAAATTACGCTATTTCGCCCATCAGGTCATAGTCTTCGGCTGACGTGATGCGAACGGTTACAATGTTACCGGGTTGGAGGGTTGCTTTTGTGGAGGTGAGATGGATTTCCTGGTCGACCTCGGGGCTGTCGGCTTCGGAGCGGCCAACCCAGTGTTTTTTCTCTTTACGGTCGATCATGACCGGAATCAGCCGGCCGATTTTGGATTCATTCTTTGTCCGGGAGATGTCGCGCTGAATTTCCATAAGCCGGTCAGCCCTGGTGGTTTTGACTTCTTCAGGCACCGCATCTTCCAATTTGAAGGCACTGGTATCCTCCTCATGGGAATAAGTAAAAACTCCCAGGCGGTCAAATTGCACCCGGGAAATAAAATCGCATAACTCCTCAAACTCCCGCTCTGTTTCATTGGGAAAACCGACGAGCATAGTTGTACGCAAGGTGATCCCGGGTACTTTATCCCTGATTTTACCGATCAGGTCTATCGTCTCCGATTTGGTAATTTGTCTTCGCATGGCGTTCAGGACCGGATCACTGGCGTGTTGTAGCGGAAGATCCAGGTATTTGCAGACTTTTGGATTGACTACCATTTCATCCAGGATTTCCAGGGGAAATTTACTGGGATAAGCATAATGTAAACGGATCCATTCAATGCCTTCCACCCCGCCCAATGCCTTGAGCAAATCAGGCAATTTTCTTTTTTTGTAAAGGTCAAGGCCATAATAGGTCAGTTCCTGTGCGATCAGGATCAGTTCTTTTACTCCGCGTGCGGCCAGGAATTCGGCTTCGTGTACGAGGCTTTCAATGGGCCTGCTTACATGTCCGCCCCGCATCAGGGGAATGGCACAAAAACTACAGGTGCGGTTGCAGCCTTCAGAGATTTTAAGATAAGCGTAATGCCCGGGTGTGGAGATCATTCGTTCCCCCAGAAGCTCTTTTTTAAAATCCGCTTTAAGGTTGGCCAGGAGTGCGGGAAGGTCCATGGTTCCAAACCAGGCGTCTACTTCTGGGATTTCCACTTTTAACTGATCCTGGTATCGCTGGGACAGGCACCCGGTTACAATCAAGCGGTCTACCCTGCCCTCGTTTTTGGCCTCAGCATATTCCAGGATGGTATCGATGGATTCTTTTTTGGCCCGGTCGATAAACCCGCAAGTATTCACCACGATCACGTTGGCATCGCTGTGGCTGGCATCGTGTTCCACCTCAAATTGGTTGTGCTTAAGTTGGGTGATCAGGTTTTCGCTATCCACCGTATTTTTGGAGCATCCGAGGGTGATCACATGGATCTTATTGTTTTTTTGGCCTTTTAATCTCACCTGCTTAGCCTAATTTTGTGCAAAAGTAAGGTTAAGGAGGTGCAATTCTGGATAAAATTTCCCAATTATAGGCACGCGATTCGCGGGGTACTGGTCTTTTGGAGTTTTGTATTTTTATTTCCATCGGGTTTTGGCCAGGTAGGCTTTAAAGCAGTGGGGACCTTCGCAAAAAACCGCATTGCGGAGATCACAAGCCAGGAGCGGCTTTTTTCATCCCGTTTTGGCCTTGGGGCGGACTATTGGTTCAGGCTTAAAAAATACAGACTCGAATTTCTTCCTTCTGTTCATGCCCAGTATGCCCGTGAAAAATTTAATATCTCAGACCAGGTGGTAGGAGATCTCAGCTGGTCCAGCATTGATTTTGCACCGGCCATTCAGTTTTATCCACTCGACTTTTTCAGCGATTGCCAGTGCCCGACTTTTTCCAAACAGGGCAAATTCCTGAAGAAAGGATTTTTCATCAGCCTGGCCCCGGGTATCGGATATCATGTGTTGACTTCAAAAAACCTCAATGAATCCTCCGGCGATTGGCTTTTGTTTGGCCGGGCAGGCATCGGCCTGGATATTGGGCTTTCGGACCTGCTCACCCTGAGCCCTGCAGTCCATTATCAACTTAGCCAAAACATGAACTGGAGCAGGTATTTTCTGAGTACGAATTCGGCTTCCCTCGACATCAACAGCGGTTTGTTTTTGTCCCTCAGGCTTGGATTGAGGTTGGATAAAAACCGCTATTGATTTGAATGAATTTGCTTTCCATTAACCCGGGCTCACCTTCAAGGTTGCTTCGAGGTTTTGTTTTTCAAGAAAAAAACGCCGCATACCTTCCAGGTATTCGGGGGCCAAATGATAGTGGATATTCCGGTTAAAATAATGTTTCAGGAATGGGGGGTCGTAACTTGGATTGTTGTGGATTACAGCGTCGATGTGATCCAGTCCAAATTGAAGTGCCTTATTGAATCGCTGGATGAATGTTTCTTCCAGCCTGTGGTTGTGCATCCAAACCGCAAAAACAAAAGGCAATCCCGAATAGGCCTTCCAGGCTTGACCGAGATCAAAGACATGGGGAAAAAGGGGGCTCAAGCGAAGTGCCCTGTCCCCGATGACCAGACCCGCCGTGCTGCCCCGGAGGTTATCTTCAAATCCCTCTCCGGCTGCCTGGAAACGGGGGAAAAGTTTCCAGTGTTTTTCAAATAGAATCCGGATAAGAAGTACGGAGGTCCGGGACTGGTAATCCAGCAATACCGTTTTTATCTGGTGAAGCGGAACCTCCGACAACAGGCATACACTGGCCACGGGGCCATTGCAGGCAATGCCGTAAGGGCTGAACAAAGAAGCCGGAAAGGCAGGCAAAGCCCCTACGGGAACCAGGGAGATATCTACTTTTTGTTCGATGAAATAACGGGCACAAAGCGAAGGCATCACTTCGATCAGTTCCATTTTATTGACAAAACCCGATGACCGCAGGCCATGAAGGAACGGCAGCGTATTGAGGTAATTGACAATGGCAACTTTCGGAATGGACTTCATCAATGGTTTACTACGGGTAATGCGTAATAGGGCCTTGAAGGACCGGATACGATGGGTTCGGGGTATTCTTTCAGGACCCGGTAAAGGGTATCCCGTTCGACGGGAAGACGGCCGGCGCGCTGTATCAACAGGACCAGTTCCTCGGTGGTCATGGCCGGATTCTGCTCTTCAGACCCAGCCATGGAATATATTTTGGTCGTGTCGTCAATCGTACCGTCCAGGTCATCCACTCCAAAAGAAAGGGACAATTGAGCCATTTCCCTTCCGAGCATAGGCCAGTAACTTTTTATATGGTCGAAATTGTCGAGGTAAAGCCGGCTGACCGCGTAATTCTTCATGTCCTCCAATGCGGTCACTTCGGGCAGGTGCGACATCTCATTATCCTTATTCCTGAATTTGAGGGGAATATAGGTTTGAAAACCACCGGTTTGGTCTTGCAGGTCCCTCAGGCGGCGCATATGGTCCACCCGGTGGGCATAAGATTCAATGTGGCCATATAAGATGGTTGCGTTTGACCGGCCTCCGAGTTGGTGCCAGGCTTTGTGTATTTTCAACCAATCCTCTGTGCCGCATTTGTCCGCACAGATTTGTTGACGGACACCCTCATCAAAGATCTCAGCTCCTCCTCCCGGCAGGGAATCCAGGCCGGCCTCTTTTAAGATTGCAAGCCCTTCTTCAATGGGTTTTTTGGCCTTTTTGAAAATGTAGTGCATTTCCACCGGGGTTAGCGATTTGATATGCAGGCCCGGGTACAGGGATTTGATTTCACGGAAAAGATCCGCGTAAAAGAAGAGATCATACTGAGGCAGCACTCCCCCAACGATATGGACTTCGGTAATCGCTTTTTGTTTTTGACGAGCGAGAAGTTCGAGCATCTGTTCTTTCGTGTATTCCCAACCTTCCGATCTTTGTTTGATCAGCCTGGAGTAAGAGCAGAACTTGCAGGTATAGATACAGACATTGGTGGGTTCGATGTGGATATTCCGGTTGAAGTAGGTTCTGTTCTGATGTTTTTGTTCCCTCATCCAATTCGCCATGGCGGCCGTAAATCCCAGGTCCGCCTGTCCATACAGGTACAAAGCATCCGTGTCGTCGATCCTGGCGCCTTCTTTTATTTTTTGCCAGATGCCGGCGTCCTGATCTGTGCTTACCAGTTGGTCAATAACTTCATGCATATGAATCCTTTCCTTCTGGGGCAAAGGTACGGGATAGAACGTAGAAGTTGGAAAGTACCCCTGACCCTAAAACCGGGACCGGGAAGAATTGGCGAGAATACCATGGGTACCGGTTTTCCAGCTGTTCCACTGAAGAGTATAGCGACCGGTGCCTGGCCCATCCAGGGGGGCCGGGTGGTTACCCGGAGAATCTAATTTTTTTCCTTTCTTAAACGAATGAAGCAATTAAAAGGTCGGAACTCCGTAAGTTTAAGCATGCGTAAAAAATTGATCTCCATTGCCCTTTTTCTGTACTTAGGGACATGGTCCATTGCCTCGGCACAGGATCGTTCAGTGTATGCCAAGAAGGAGTTTATTTCTTCCAATGGCATCAGGCTGCCCTACCGGCTTCTCTACCCTGAAGCCCCGGCTTCCGGCAAACTGCCCCTGGTCCTGGTCCTTCATGGAGGGGGCGAACGGGGCAATGACAATGAAAAGCAACTCACCCATGGTGCGGACCTTTTTATCGATCCGACCAACCGGAAAAATTTTCCGGCCTATGTGCTTTTCCCCCAATGCCCCAGTGATACCTACTGGGCCAGTGCGACCATTGATCGCAGCTCCAACCCTTTTAATATTGAATTGGACTACTCCAAACCCTTGCCGAAAGGGCTGGAAGCAACAGTGGAATTGGTTCGGCTACTGATCAAAACCGAGAAGATTGATAAAAAGCGGATCTATATCACCGGCCTCTCCATGGGGGCGATGGGTACTTTTGAAGCTGTTCACCGGTATCCTAAGATTTGGGCGGCCGCCCTGCCCATTTGTGGAATGGCGGATGCAAATGCTTATACTGCCAGGGCAAAAAAGATCCCATTCTGGCTGTTCCACGGGGGCGCTGATGCTGTGGTGAGCGTATCCGGTTCAAGGGATATGGTTGCGAAACTCAAATCCCTGGGTTATACCGTGACCTATACGGAATACCCTGGAGTCAATCACAACAGCTGGGACCACGCTTTTAAGGAAGCGAATTACCTGACCTGGATGTTTTCGCAGAAGAGGTAGGTGAGAGGTAAGAGGTAAGAGGGCAGAGGTTTTACCTTCCTCCTTTTCTACATTTCTCCCTTTCTCCCCCACCACTGTGGTGATCAAAGTTCGCTGACTTTCCTCCCAAAATGAAAACCCTCCATTTCCAGTCCTTCATTCAGATAAAGGCGGTGAGCGGTTTTGCGCTGGAATCCGGAATCGAGGGAAAGGTGATCATAACCGTTCATCCTGGCATACGATTTAAGCCAGTCCAATAGATGGGTAGCATAACCTTTTTTTAAATGTTCCGGCAGGGTCACCAGGTCGTCGATATAGAGGGTTTTACCGCTGTATAAGAAATTCAGGGTGCGGTAACCGGCCACTGAATAAGCCAGGTGGTCATCACCAATAAAAATGATACGGTAGCCTTCTTCAAACAGGGCCGGGATCATGCTGTAAAAATCCGCATCCCCGAGATGAGGCCTCAAAATTGTTAAAGCGGGAATTAATAATGGGATATCGGCCAGTTCCGCTTCCCGGATCGAACTATTCATATCTTTTACAGTTATGTGATCAGAGGCTGCAAGGTAAAAAAAGCTAAAATCTACAAAAAAAAAGCGCAGGATAAAGGCTCCTGCGCTTTCAGCTTTTATGGTTCAGCACCTTTTAATTCTTATGGTAGCTGGTAGGATTGGACCCTCCTGCTTCAATGACTTCGAGCCTTTTCTTGAATTCGTTGGAAAGATCAAATTTGTTCTCTCTGGCATAGATTTCTTTGAGGGCGATCAGGGTATTGCGGTCATTGGGATTAATCGATTCAGCATTTTTAAAACTAGGCAGGCTTTTGTCAAACATGGCGAATACTTCCACTTTTATGGCCTCGTATTTTTTGGACCCTTCTTTGGAATAGTCATCAGCGAGTTTGTTGAGAATCGCGGTCATCCGTGCCGCAACGTTGTAATAAAAAGCGCCAAGGCCATAGTGGGCGTCCCCGTTTTTAGGATCGAGCTGAGTGGCTTCCGTAAAATACTTTTCGGCGCTTTTAAAATTAATATTGTTGGAAATGGAAGCCATCACCGTATAATTTCCCGCGGCATCTTTTTCCATCATAATGCTGTCCTTTTGGTAAAGGTTATCGTACACGTTGCCAAGCGTCGTGTACAGAGAGGTGTTTTTGGGTTCTTTCTCAATGGCGGACTTCAGCCGGTCAACCAGCAGGTCCAGCCTGCCCAGGCGGATAAAATGATTGATTTCTTTGAACATCAGGCCAACGTCATCGGGCATTTTCTTTCTTCCTTCCTCTAGGGCCATTTCGGCGCCTTTGGCATCGCCGGCGTCCATGAGGATTTCATAATTGTTTTCATAAATGCCGCCATCCTGGTAATTGGCTGCAATCAGCTTGTCATTGTACAGCTTGGCTTCCGCGAATTTTTTGGCTTTAACGGCAGAGGCAGCCAGGATGAAAAGCTGGTTGTTATAATCTTCCGGCTTGTCCAGGGCACTGATCTGAGCATTGGCTTTCATTTTTTCGTGGATCATCAAAGAAGCCAGAAAGTTGTTGAAGGCGCCCTCAAAATTTCCTTCGTTATACATATCATTGCCGGCGTTATTCAGTTCTCCGGTAAGGCCTTGCAGGCCCTTGAGGGCATCCGATTTTTCAAATTTTTTCTGACCCAGTTCAAGGGCTTTTGAATAGGCCTCATAAGCAATAAAAGCGGCTGGGAAATCCAACTTGCCATCATAAGCCGGGTTGAGCAGTTTTTGAGTCTGTTGCTTCAAAATAAAACCACCGTAGATCTGGCCTTTGGCAAGGAGCGCCGCAACATTGCTGTTCATGGCCTCGGATTTGAATGCTTCATCAATGGTGGCTTTGGCTTCATCCAGCGATGCGCCTTTGGTATTCGGTTCAAGGTTGAAGGCATTGAACGATTTGAGCGCTTTTTTCACCAGTTTTTCCGCATCTTCCTGGGCAAATGAAAAGGTGAAACCGAGCAGGCTCAATAACGAGAATAAAAGGAGTTTTTTCATTTTCTGGCTTTATATTTTGTATGTATGACGAAAGAATTAAGAGTACAAAGTTTATAAAAAGTTAAATGATTTTATAGAAAGCTTAACAAAGTTATGGTGTTTCGCCGGCGTCATCAACCGGACGTTCGGGTTCCCCGTTTCCGTTTTTCACCGCCTCGCTCTCCTTGACAATCACGGTGACATCGGCGATCTCATCCCCTTCGTCCAGGCGAATCAGTTTTACACCCTGTGTATTCCTGCCCATGATCCGGAGATCGGCCATATCCAGGCGGATCATGATGCCGTGGGTGGTCGTGATCATCAGGTCGTGATTATCGGATACCGCTTTGATGGAAACCAAGGTACCGGTCTTTTCTGTGATATTCAGGGTCTTTACCCCTTTGCCACCCCTGTTGGTCACCCGGTATTCTTCCAGGTCGGAACGTTTGCCGCTGCCCAGTTCGGAAACCGTGAGCACGGAGGTGGTTTTATCGGAAGGATCGACACAGATCATGCCCATCACCTCGTCGTTGGTCTCGTCCAGTTCCATTCCGGTGACTCCGGCGGCATTTCTCCCCATGGCCCGCACCTTGGACTCGTTGAAACGAATGGCCCGGCCCTGTTTATTCGCAATCAGGATTTCATTGATCCCATTGGTTAGCCTGGCTTCAAGCAACTGGTCGCCGTCGTTAATCGTGATGGCGTTGATGCCGCTGGTCCTCGGCCTGGAAAATTCTTCCACCAGGGTCTTTTTAATGATTCCTTTCCGCGTGCAGAAAATGATATAATGATGGTTGATAAATTCAACGTCGCTCAGGTCCTTGATGGATATATAGGCTTTGACTTTGTCGTCGGGTGGCAGGGAAATGATATTCTGGATAGCCCTTCCGGTGCCGGTCTTGGTTGCCTCAGGGATTTCATATGTCCTTAGCCAGTAACACTTGCCTTGTTGGGTAAACAGGAGGAGATAGGCGTGGGTGGTAGCGGTGAATAAATGTTCGACAAAATCTTCATCCCGCGTCTGGCTTCCTTTGGAGCCCCGCCCTCCCCTGCCCTGGGACCGGTATTCGGTCACCTTGGTCCGTTTGATATAGCCCAGGTGGGTGATGGTGATCACCACTTCTTCATTGGGAATGATGTCTTCAATATTGATCTCGCTTTCATTGACGGTGATCTCTGTCCTTCTATCATCGCCATATCGGTCGGCCATTTCACGCAATTCTCCCTTGATGAGGTCTTTTTGAACAGATTCGTTGGCGAGAATTTCCCTGTAACGCTGGATCAGTTTCTGCAGCTCTTCATATTCCTCCTTGAGTTTTGTCCGTTCCAGGCCGGTCAGCTGGCGAAGGGTGAGGGCCAGGATGGCTTTGGCCTGGATCTCGGAAAGGGAAAAACGAATCATGAGCTGGTCCTTGGCCTCATCCGGGGTCTCCGATGCACGGATCAGTTTGATCACTTCGTCCAGGTGGTCAATGGCGATGAGAAGGCCTTCCAGGATATGGGACCGCTCCTCCGCTTTGCGAAGGAGGAAACTGGTGCGCCTGATGATGACTTCAATCCGGAATTTAATGAACTCCTGGATCAGTTGTTTCAGGTTGAGCAAGCGCGGCCTCCCATTTACGAGGACAATGTTGTTGACCCCGAAAGAACTCTGCAGCGGGGTATACTTATAAAGTTGATTGAGTACGATCTGGGCGATCGCATCTTTTTTCAGGGAGATGACCACCCGCACTTTCAGTTCATCCCGCGCCGATTCATCCCTCACGTCATGAATGCCTTCGATCTTTTCCTCGGCCCGGAGTTCATTGATTTTAGCGATCAGGGCGGACTTGCTCAGTTGATAAGGGATCTCAGTGATGATGATGGCTTCATGCCCATGGACCGTTTCTATATCGGTCTTCCCACGGAGTACTACCTTCCCGCGGCCGGTTTCGTAGGCTTCCCGGATACCTTCTGTCCCGTAGATGATGCCCCCGGTAGGAAAATCCGGGCCATGAATATGAGTCATCAGCTCAGGGATGGTGATTTCCGGCTTTTCGATCTGGGCAATAATCCCTGCTACGATTTCATTCAGATTGTGCGGCGGCATATTGGTGGCCATTCCCACAGCGATGCCTGAAGCTCCGTTGATGAGCAGGTTTGGGGCCTTGGAAGGCAATACGACCGGTTCTTCAAGCGAATCGTCGAAATTGAGCCTGAAATCAACAGTCTCCTTATCCAGGTCATCGAGCATTTCTGAACTCAACCGGGTAAGGCGGCCTTCCGTATACCGCATGGCGGCAGGGCCGTCTCCATCAATATTGCCGTAGTTGCCTTGTTTATCCACCAGAGTATACCGCATGGACCAGGGCTGGCCCATGCGTACCATGGCTTCATAAACGGAAGAATCTCCATGGGGATGGTATTTACCCAGGACTTCCCCAACGATCCGCGCGGTTTTCTTAAAAGGCTTATTGTAATCCAGCCCCAGGTCAGACATGGCATACAAAACCCTGCGGTGCACTGGTTTGAGCCCGTCCCGCACATCAGGCAGTGCCCTCGAGATGATCACCGACATCGAATAATCGATGTATGCGGATTTCATCTGTTCTTCAATATCGACGGAAATGATCTTGTCTAAGGCCATAAAGTATTCAAAAGCGTCTGCAAAATTAGCTAAAACCAGCCAATTTTTCTAAAAAATTTAGAAAAAAAGATTATTCATAATGAGCAGATTGTCAGAGGTATACAATTTAATTTTCTTTTCATTTTTAGGGTCCGGCTTCTTAGGGTCCAGGTACCCTGATTAAGAATGGTATTTTTGGGCTTTAACCCGTTGCCACGAATGATCAAACCATACGCCAGTGATGCTTCAAAAAAGGAACAGGTAAAAAAAATGTTCGACGGGATAGCGGGTACCTATGACTTCCTGAACCGGTTCTTGTCTCTGGGGATCGATATCGCCTGGCGCAAAAAATCACTGAAGATGCTCGCGCCCTATAAGATCATCCATCTGCTGGACATCGCCACCGGCACCGGAGATTTCGCCATCATGGGCGCCTCCATCCTGAACCCTGAAAAGATTACTGGTCTGGACCTCTCGGCCAATATGCTGGCCATCGCCCGCCAGAAAGCCCCTTCTTCCCGGTATGAATTTGTCCAGGGTGATTCCGAACGGCTGCAGTTTGCCGATGACACCATGGACGCGGCAACCGTAGCGTACGGAGTCCGTAATTTTGAAGACCTGGATACCGGGCTAAGGGAAATCCGCCGGGTGTTGAGGCCGGGAGCCCCCTTCCTCGTCCTGGAATTCAGCCGGGTGGAGCGTTTTCCCCTGAAACAATTATTTTTCATTTATTCACGTTATATAATGCCCGTGATTGGAAAACTATTTTCGCTGGACCCAAACGCATACCGCTATCTGCATGAATCCATGCATGCTTTTCCATCCGGCATTGATTTTGTAAAGAGACTTGAATCGGCCGGGTTCAGATTTATCCGGTTAAAAAAATTCAGTTTCGGTATATGTACAGCCTATCTTTCAGAAAAATAACCGGAGCCCTGATCTTCCTTGCACTGTCTGCCCAGCTGAAGGGCCAGGATAAGTATACGGGAAATAATTACCGGCAGTTTGCAGGCAAAAATTATTATTTCGGCCTATCCCTGAGTTTTAACCAGTCCACATATAAACTTTATCGTTCAAATTATTTCCTCAACCAGGACAGCTTACTGGTCACGGAATCCCTTAAAAACCCGGGCTTCTCGGTCGGTATCATTTCCAATGTGAAATTTGGAAACCATTTCGATTTCCGGTTTATTCCCACCTTTTCTTTTGCCAACCGCAATATCCGCTACAGCGACGGGATAGCGGAGATTGACCGCCGGATAGAGTCCACCTTCCTGGAATTGCCCCTCCATGTCCGGTTTACTTCCCTTCCTTACAAGGATATGAGGGTATTTGTTGTAGGCGGGATCAAATATGCTTACGACATCTCCAATAAATCGAGGACTAAAAAATTCGCCTCGCTGATCAAACTCGCTCCCAATGATTTTACCGCGGAAATCGGCGCGGGCATGCAGTTTTATTTCCCTTATTTTATTTTCTCCCCGGAGATCAAGTTTTCCCAGGGCATCGGCAATATCCTGATCTACAACGGCAACAACTCCGAATCGTCCGTGCTGGAAAAGATCCTCTCGAGGGCCCTCACCATTTCCTTCAACTTTGAAGGCTAAGCCGGAACGTCGCGCAAGCTGCATGGATTCTGGGAAAAACCTGGTTAAAATGGGTGATCAGGTCGGGCAATAAGGTTTTATAATCCCCGGCGGCACGGTCCAAAGCATTTTCAAAACGCACTCTTCGCTGCAACATGGAAAAAGTGCCCGGCATATGCTCCAGGGAAGTATAGGATTCCAGAAAATTGCGCTCAACCATGTTCCGGACCCTCCAGGCCAGCTTTTCACTGATGTTTTCGGGCAAATGCTGGATCAGGTTTTTATAGGTTTCCTGCCTGAACCGGGCAAAAGGGAGGTCGCTATAGAGCTCCCAATGGTGGTACAATAAATAGTCGTAAAAGATATCTGCCACCACCGGTGCATACTTTCCCTGGGTGACGCGGATCAGCCGGATCGATTCCCGGTAGTCCGGATCCTCGTCCACCGTCTGATCGATGAAAAGATGCAGCCTGATGCCTTCCCGGACCAAGGTAGGAAGGGATCTCTGTTCGGAGGGTGTGAGGAAATCCGTGATAAAATTTCCAACCAGCCATTCCTTCTGATCCCCGGAAAGCAACAAATGAGCCAAATGATTCATGCGGACAGGTCAAACATAGGCGCATTCTTGGTACAAGGTGTACATTTGCACCTCAAAAAAAAATAATATGCCTTTAAGAGGAGGAATTGTAGGTCTGCCAAATGTGGGAAAATCGACTTTGTTCAATGCGCTCACTTCTGGAAAGGCCCTGGCAGCCAATTACCCATTTGCCACCAAGGATCCGAACATCGGCATCATTGTAGTGCCTGACCCCCGCCTCGATGCGCTGGCCAGGCTGGTTCAACCACTAAAAACCATCCCGAATACCATTGAGATCGTGGATATCGCGGGCCTGATCAAAGGGGCTTCCCAGGGTGAAGGCCTTGGAAACCAGTTTCTGGCCAATATCCGGGAAGTGGAAGCCATTGTTCATGTGGTCCGCTGTTTTGAGGACGACAATGTCATTCATGTGGATGGATCCGTGGACCCCGTCAGGGACAAGGAGATCATCGACATGGAACTCCTGTTCAAGGATATGGAAACCATGGAAAAGCGGATCGACCGGCTGAAAAAACAGGCGAAAGGCGCCAATAAAGAAGAGCTTCGGATGCTGGAATTGGCCGAAAACCTCAAAAAACACCTGGATGAAGGAAAAGCGGCCAGGAATTTTGAATATGAAAAAAACGATCAGCCTTTGATCAACGAATTTTTCCTGCTCACTTCAAAACCGGTATTGTATGTATGCAACGTGGATGAAAAATCCATTCTCACCGGCAACGCCCATACCCGGGCCCTGGAAGCCGTCATCGCAAAGGAAAATCTCACGGCTTCCGCGCACGCGCATTCGGAGATCATCCTGATCAGTGCAGAGATTGAAGCGCAGATCGCCCAGCTTGAATCCATGGAAGAGCGGAAGGAATTTCTGGAAGCCATGGGGTTTGAAGAACCGGGTGTGAACCGGGTCATCCGCAGTTGTTATAAATTGCTCAATCTGATCACCTACTTTACCGCCGGGGAAAAAGAAGTCAGGGCCTGGACCATTCACAAAGGGGACCTTGCTCCCCAGGCCGCCGGGGTGATCCATTCTGATTTTGAGAAAGGCTTTATCCGGGCCGAAGTGATCGGTTATGAGGATTATATTAAATACGGCTCTGAACATGCCGCCCGAGAAGCCGGCCGCCTGATGATCCAGGGCAAGGATTATGTGGTTCAGGACGGAGATGTGATGCATTTCCGATTCAATGTATAAGTCTTGAAATGCCGGCTGGACGCGGGTACCGGACCGCGAAGCAGAAGCATTTAAGCGGAAAACCGACTCCGTGGATATCGTATCCAGCATGAACCTCTTTGTTTATTTGGCATCGTAGAAGGAAGGATGAATGGGTGTTCAGGCCTGCACCTTTTCTTGCCTGTTAGGGAATTTAGCCCAATATTTGACCGATAAGCGGATAATTGAATTATGGAATTAAATAAATACAGCAAACACGTTACCCAGGATCCTTCCCAACCTGCCGCTCAGGCCATGCTTCACGGCATCGGTCTTTCGGACGAAGACATGAAAAAACCCCAGGTCGGGATAGCCAGCACCGGATGGGAAGGCAATCCCTGTAACATGCACCTCAATGGGATAGCCTCCTCCATTAAAGGTAAAATCAATGAGGAAGGCATGATCGGCCTCATTTTCCACGCTATTGGGGTCAGCGACGGGATTTCCATGGGCACAGACGGTATGCGTTATTCCCTACCTTCCAGGGATATCATCGCTGATTCTATAGAGACCGTAGTTTCAGCGCAATGGTATGATGCACTGGTCACCGTCGTGGGATGCGACAAAAACATGCCCGGAGCCCTGATGGCCATGGCCAGGCTCAACCGGCCTTCCATCCTGGTTTATGGTGGCACTATAGCACCCGGTCTATACCAGGGCAAAAAACTCGATGTGGTTTCGGCATTTGAAGCTCTTGGCCAGAAAGTCAATGGCAACATCAGCGAGGAAGATTTCCAGGAAATCATTCACCGGGCCATACCCGGAGCCGGCGCATGCGGTGGAATGTATACTGCAAATACTATGTCTTCCGCCATCGAAGCGCTGGGGATGGCTCTCCCGGGAAATTCATCCAACCCTGCATTATCGGAAGCTAAAAGGCATGAAAGTCAGGATATTGCCAAGGCTATATTAAACCTGATTCAAAAAGATATCAGGCCCCGGGATATTCTTACCCAGGAAGCATTTGAAAATGCGATCACCCTTACCATGATCCTGGGCGGTTCGACGAATGCAGTACTGCACCTGATTGCAATAGCCCGGGCTGCCAGTGTGGACCTGACCATCGATGATTTTCAGCGAATCAGCGAGCGTACGCCCTTCCTCGCTGATCTCAAGCCCAGCGGTAAATATGTCATGCAGGACCTTCACGAAATAGGAGGAACACCCGCCGTATTAAAAATGTTGCTGGATGCCGGCCGCCTGCATGGAGACTGCCTCACGGTCACCGGAAAAACGCTGGCGGAGAACCTGGCATCCGCTCCTACCCTGCCTGCGGGACAGGACATCATCCGCCCGTTCGACCATCCGATCAAATCCACCGGCCACCTGCAGATCCTCTATGGAAATCTTGCACCGGAGGGAGCCGTCGCCAAGATTACCGGAAAAGAAGGGGAACTGTTTGAAGGCCCCGCCCATGTATTTGAGGCGGAGCAAGACCTCAACCAGGCCATTCTCGATAAAAAAATCAAACCCGGTGAAGTGATTGTCATCCGGTATTGTGGGCCTAAAGGGGCCCCCGGCATGCCTGAGATGCTAAAACCTACCAGTGCACTGATGGGTGCAGGGCTGGGTGATAAAGTGGCTCTCATCACCGATGGGCGTTTCAGCGGAGGTACTCACGGTTTTGTGATCGGGCATGTCACCCCGGAAGCCCAGGAGGGGGGCAATATCGCCCTCGTGAAAAATGGCGATATCATCCGGCTGGATATCAAAAATCATTGCATGGATGTACTCCTTTCCGACGAAGAACTTAGCCGGCGCCTCCGCCTTTGGACAAAACCGCCCCTTAAAGCCAGTTCCGGTATTTTGAAAAAATACGCCATGACTGTTTCTTCTGCCAGTGAAGGTTGTGTCACGGATGAATTTTGAGATTTTTTTTATATTACAAAAAAATTTAATATGTCTACGATCACCCAGCCCTTGAAGGAGGCCAGTCCGGAGACCCAGGGCGAAGTCAATATCAGCGGCGCTGAAGCCGCCATGCGATGCCTGATTGCCGAAGGGGTGGAAACCATTTTCGGTTATCCGGGAGGGGCCATCATGCCCATCTACGATGCCCTGTACCACCATCATCATGAAATCAACCACATTCTGGTAAGGCATGAGCAGGGCGCCATCCATGCTGCCCAGGGCTATGCGCGCGCCAGTGGCAGGACAGGGGTGGTTTTTGCCACAAGTGGCCCGGGAGCGACCAACCTGGTCACCGGGCTGGCCGATGCCATGATTGACAGTACTCCATTGGTCTGTATTACCGGGCAGGTATTTGCCCATTTGCTGGGCACCGATGCCTTCCAGGAAACCGACGTCATGAACATCACCACACCCATCACCAAATGGAACTACCAGGTCACAGAAGCGCATGAAATTCCGGTCGTCCTGGCCAAAGCCTTCTATCTGGCAGGAAGCGGCCGCCCAGGGCCGGTTCTCATCGATATCACCAAAAACGCCCAGATTCAGGCTTTCTCCTTTCCCGGCTATGAGAAATGCAAACACATCCGCAGCTACCGTCCCAAACCGGTAGTGCGGCCGGCCTATATCCAAGAAGCAGCCACCCTGATCGACCAGGCCGAAAGGCCCCTGGTAATCTTCGGCCAGGGGGTGATCCTGGGTAAAGCCGAGAAAGAACTCGATATTTTTCTGGAGAAATCAGGAATCCCTGCAGCCTGGACCATTCTGGGAATGAGCGCGATACCTACCGATCATTCTAATGCGGTCGGGATGCTGGGCATGCACGGGAATTATGGGCCAAACCTGCTCACCAATGAATGCGATGTTCTGATAGCCATCGGGATGCGCTTCGATGACCGGGTGACCGGGCGGCTCGATAAGTATGCCAAGCAGGCCAAAATCATCCATCTCGATATCGATCCTTCCGAAATCGATAAAAACGTCAGGACCACCGTTCCGGTCTGGGGCGATTGCAAAGAAACCCTTCCGATGCTGACGGATGCCATCCAGCGGAAAACATACCCGGAATGGTTTCAAAAATTCAGGGTTTGCCGGGAGCAGGAAGAGGCCAAGGTGATCAGGGAAGAACTCAACCCGACCGATGAAATACTTACCATGGGCGAAGTGATCAAAATTTTAAATGCCCTCACGGGTGGAAAGGCGATCCTCGTAACGGATGTAGGCCAGCACCAGATGGTTACCTGCCGGTATGCCGAATATCACGAAAGCCGGAGCAATATCACCAGTGGAGGACTGGGCACCATGGGCTTTGCCCTGCCGGCGGCCATTGGAGCCAAATATGGAGCCCCGCACCGAGAGGTCATTGCCATCATCGGAGACGGTGGAATTCAAATGACCATCCAGGAACTGGGCACGATCATGCAATTTAAACCCAAAGTAAAAATCATCATTCTCAACAATAATTTCCTGGGCATGGTCCGCCAGTGGCAGGAATTGTTTCATGAAAACCGTTATAGTTTTGTGGACATCAGCAGCCCGGATTATGTCCAGGTGGCCAAAGGATACCACATTCAGGCCAAAAGCGTTTCGGTCCGAAAGGACCTGGAACCCGCTTTGAAGGAAATGATGGAGTCGGATGGAAGTTACCTCCTGGAAATTCTGGTAGGCAAGGAAAACAACGTATTTCCCATGGTGCCCCAGGGAAGAGGAGTAGCTGAAGTCGTCTTATGCAAGGAAGACCTATTATAAATCATTCAAACCGAAATCCATGCTCAAACAGGAATATACCATCACCGTTTACACGGAAAACCAGATTGGCCTGCTCAACCGGATCGCCATCATTTTCTCCAGGCGGAAAATCAATGTGGAGAGCCTGAACACCTCGCCCAGCGAAATCGACTCCGTTCACCGGTTTAATATCGTGATTACCGAAACCGAAGAAGTGGTGCGTAAACTCTGCAGGCAGATCGAAAAGCAGGTGGACGTCCTGAAAGCGTATTACAACAATAATGAAGAGATTGTATGGCAGGAACTGGCCCTCTACAAGGTGTCCACCGACATCATCGCCAGCGAGGTCAAGGTGGAACGTTTGCTTAGCCAGTACGGGGCCCGGGTGGTCGTTATCCGCAAAGATTACACTGTATTTAGCGTCACCGGACACCGGGAAGAAACCGACCGCCTGATCCATGTTCTTGAGCCCTATGGACTGATCGAATTTGTTCGCAGCGCCCGGGTCGCCATCATAAAAAGCAGCGAGGGCTTTCACCGGAAGCTCACCCAGTTTGAATACCGTGAACCGGCAGCCGATGTCGTTGAAAATGAATTCCTCAACCAGCAGGAAAAAGTCTTCAGCATGTAATCCGGAACAGGCAGCATTTTCTAATTTTTAAATCATATAACAATAAATGGCAAAACTAAACTTTGGCGGTGTAGAAGAGAATGTAGTTACCCGCGATGAATTTTCACTGGCCCATGCCCGTGAGGTGTTGAAGGAGGAGACGATCGCGATCATCGGATACGGGGTCCAGGGCCCCGGCCAGGCGCTAAACCTGAGGGACAATGGTTTTAACGTGATCGTCGGCCAGCGCAGCCCCTCTCCCACCTGGGACAAGGCGATCCGCGACGGATTTGAACCGGGTAAATCCCTTTTCTCCATTGAAGAAGCAGTTGAAAAAGGCACCATTGTGCAATACCTGCTTTCTGACGCGGCCCAGATCGCAGCCTGGCCAACGGTGAAACCCCTGCTGACCAAGGGCAAGGCCCTCTATTTTTCCCATGGATTCGGTATTACCTACAAGGAACGTACAGGTATTGTTCCACCGGCAGACGTGGACGTGATCCTGGTTGCTCCCAAGGGTTCCGGAACCAGCCTCAGGCGTATGTTTTTACAGGGAAGGGGTTTGAATTCAAGTTATGCCATTTTCCAGGATGCCACCGGCAAAGCCAAAGACCGGGTAGTTGCCCTTGGGATCGGGATCGGGTCGGGATATTTGTTTGAAACTACCTTCCAGAAGGAGGTATTCAGCGACCTCACCGGCGAACGCGGAACCCTGATGGGTGCCATCCAGGGGATCTTTGAAGCACAATACACCACCCTGAGAAGGCATGGCCATACCCCATCCGAGGCGTTCAATGAAACGGTTGAAGAATTAACCCAGAGCCTCATGCCTCTGGTGGCCGAAAACGGGATGGACTGGATGTACGCCAATTGCAGCACGACGGCCCAGCGGGGAGCCCTGGATTGGAAAAACCGTTTTCGCGATGCCACCGCCCCGGTCTTTGAAGAATTGTACAATTCTGTGGAGCGCGGCGACGAGGCACAGCGTTCAATAGATAGTAACAGCCAGCCGGATTACCGGGCAAAACTGGAAGTGGAACTGGCTGAATTGAGAAATTCCGAAATGTGGCAGGCGGGCAAAGTGGTGCGCAGCCTCAGACCGGAAAAACAATAAAGACTCTTTTTCAGATTGTATGATTAGAGAAGGGCTTCGGAGAGATCCGGAGCCTTTTTGTTGGAGGTCAGTGATCAGTGATCGGTGATCAGGTCGTGAATGCCTGAAATTTAACTTTGTTTGGGAAAATTAAAAATTAAAACTAACTTAAAGCAGCATCTGTCGCATCCCAAGGATTGAAGAATGTGCCGACAGATTACCCTGAATCACCGGTATGAGATATCTTATTTTTCTGCTTTTTCTTCTGTTAGCAACCTTGCATTCAAAGGATCCTTTAAAGAATCCTGCTGGAACCAGCACCATGCCTCTCCAGGATAGTTCTTTTTATGTAGATTCGATGATGGCAGCTGTATTATTCCATCAGGCAGATTCTGAACTATTTTATCTCCAATATGATTCTGCAGCAATCCATTTTGGGAAGTCGGCGGATTTATATGAAAGATGGCTGGACTTTACGGATGATTCTGTGATATGGGCCAGTTGTGCTACTGCCTACCTCAATACTGCCGAAGCCTATTTTAAAAATCAACAAAAAGATACCAGTATTTTATTCTACAATAAATGCCTGCTGCACGCCAAAAAGCGATTTGGAAACGAGCATCCTATCATTGCTGTTTGTTATTTTCGGATATCCCGGTATCATTTTTATAAAAATGATTCAAAAGGCCGGGATTTTGCTTTTACAAGTTTCAAGATTAGTTCAAAAATCTTTAAAGAGGATAATATTTTATTGGCCCTGACTTACCTCGATATGGCATACCAGTACTTTCTAATGGACGACAGGGAAAAAATGGAGATCTATTACAACAAAGCCGAGGAAATCTTCGAGCATCTGTATATCGCTGAAGATTTTAGAAGAATTTCTACTGATACAATTTCCAACAGGGAACCATGGGGTTCTCTGTTCCCCAATTCGCTTCATGTGGATTTGAATTTGAATTATATAGATTACCACCTCCGGACCAGCTATAATAACCTGATTCTTGAAAGGTTGGACAATGCCAGGTTTAATTTCAATAAAGCAATACAATGCTTTAAAGCCCACTCCTATGTTCAATCAAGAATGTATTTCAGGATCAAACACATAGAGGCACACCTGCTTATTTTCAGTCATCGGTATAATGAAGCGCTTGCTTTGGCAGATACTCTGATAAGTCTTATGGATCACGCGATCCACACCTATACTTTTATTGACGCCTATGAAACCAAGACATTAGCCTTTGAAAAATCAAAACAATTCGAGAAGGCATTTCAATGTATGAAAACCTGTTTTGGCATTTATACCCCTAATGGTGACCAGGGCATTATCTTGTACAAATATTTCCGGCTTGCAGAACTGGCCTTAAATTCAGATAGAAAAGATTTATCCCTGACCTATGTGGATAGTGCAATCCAGATATTGATCCCGGAAGCAAAAGACCCTGAAATCCTGGATTTAAAATGGAATAATTTCAATCCCGGAGTATTAAAAAATCTGCTGATGGGACTTAAATATAAGTTTCTAGCCTCTTACGACCAGATCATCGAGGGTTTAGATTTGTATAAAATGCGGGAATTGGAACAACTGGTTAATATTATTCACGAAGGGAACGTGTACCTGCATTACAGAATATATTCCGACTTCAACAGGCTGACCCGGGAGGCAGAGAATTTTCCAATTTATGAGAGAGCCATTCAACTGAATAACCGATTATTCCAATTAACCGGTGAAAAAGAATACGCACTAAAAGGATTAAAATGGTCGGAGGCTTGTAAAAATGTCATTTTGGCGCGTGAACTGGCAGGGATCAACAAACTTGATCAAAACGGCAAGACAGGAACAATTGAGCAACTGAAGGCCGTAAATCAAAAGATCCGTGAGGTCAAATTTAACCTCACTGAACTCAATAACCGGGACACTTCCCAGGATTCAAAAGCCCGGCTCCACCTCCAGGGCCAATTGGCTGGTTTTTACGGAGAACTGGAGTTCTTGAAAGAGAAGCATGCAAAGGAGTTGGATTCCGCGGAGGTGTCCGATATCAAAAATGACTACCCTATCCACGCCATTCGCGAAAAGCTGAAAAAAGAAGATGGAGTCCTCATTGATTATTTTTATGGTGATGGCTTGATCTCTATTCATCTGGTAACCCGCGATACTCTAATCACTCGGCTTTTCCCTAAAACAGCAGATTTCGATCAATCTTTGATTCAGTTTGTTGAAATCCTGAAAAGGCCGGGTTCTGGTACTCAAGAAAAACTGCATTCAAGCGGAAAACAACTCTATCAAAAGCTGATTGAACCCTTGACTCCTTTTCTGAGAGGGAAAAATATTGTGGTCATCCCTGATGGGCTGCTTAGTTTCCTGCCCTTTGAATACCTGCTGCAGGTCGGTTTATCATTAAGGTCTGTCCACTATGAGTATTCCAGCAGCCTTTACCTACAATTGTCAAAGAAAAACAGGAATATGCGCTATGTAGGATTCGCCCCCGAATACACCGGCTCGGAATCCATCAATCAGACCCGCAGTGATTCAATCCTCCTTGAAGGATTGTACAGTATCAACCGTGGAAAACTGGGTCGGCTGGAATTCAATATACCTGAAGTGGTCGAATCCTCAAAAATCCTGGATGGCCACAGTTTTACGGGTAAGAACATCAGCAAATCGGTGTTTTTCAGTAATGTCCGGAAAGCCGGTATTATTCATCTTGCCCTGCATGCAATGGCAAATGACCAAAATCCGGATTATTCCCAGTTTTTATTGAATTCCGATGCAAACGAAAATGCCAATGAACCCCTTTACTCCTATCAAATCAAGGAACTTGACCTGAATGCAGAACTCGCAATCCTCAGTGCCTGCAACACCGGTGCGGGTAAATACCAGCATGGAAATGGAGTGGAATCCCTGGCCAAAGCCTTCAAACAGGCCGGATGTAATAATATCCTCATGTCCCTATGGCCGGTCAATGACCTGAGCACCAAGGAAATCGTCGTTGGATTTATCCGGAATCTTAAGGAAGGCATGGGCAAGGCGGAAGCCCTGAACAATGCCAAAAAAGACTATCTCGCCATGGCCCCGGAAGAAATGAAACACCCTTATTACTGGGCGGGGCTGGTGCTGATCGGGGATAATGAACCGATGTTTGGAATGGGGTCCTGGGGCTTGAAAGGACTTGTCCTGATTGCGAGCTTCCTGAGTTTAATAACCTTGATGACCCTCTTATCATTTAAGTATAGTTAAATTTAGCGGTCAGGTAGCCCGTAATCAGAAGTTCCATGCCTGAAATTAAACTTAGTTTGGGCAAAATAAAATTTCGATCTAAATTAAAGTTGCATTTGCCATATCCCGGAGATGAAGGCAGATGCATCACGGATCAGACTGAATCACCAGTATGAGATATCTTTTTTTTCTACTATTTCTTTTGTTGGCATCCGTTCATTCAAAGGGGCCTGTAAAAGGAGCTGCCAAAACCAGTCCAAAGTCTGTCTCGGGTAGTACTTTTTCTAAAGATTCAATGAGGGCGGCCGCCCTGTTTTACTTAGCGGATTCAGCACTTTTTAATCTTAAGTATGATTCGGCGATTTTTTATTTTGAAAAAT
>CAYOPD010000048.1:0-30128 GCA_964405735.1 uncultured Saprospiraceae bacterium
ACAATGGCCTCAAAGCCGCTGGTGATGCCCCGGCTGGAAACGATACGCGTTTCAGGGCTTTTCAGGTATCCCTGGCAATAACAATCGATATCCCCCTGGTTCCAGCATTTTACCTGCTGATCAAAATTGGCCATGATGGCTTCTTCTGCCTTGGAATATTGCTGGGCATCCAGGATTCCTGTAAAGCAGAGACTTATCGAAATGATGACGAGTTTTAATGATTTCATGGAATAAAATGGTTTAGATAAATATACCACTGTAACCCGATTGGATTTATATTTTTGAATAATATCTTCCTGGATATCAAGTTCGCTCAATCTCAAAACGCACCAATAGGGTACCAGGCGATCCTGCGGCGCTTATATCGATTTTGGCGGACCAGCCTGATTGTTGCGCATCCATGATATCCCATTCAGACTGGACCGATTGCGGAAACTGTTTTTCCAATTTGAGGGTCCATCGGCTGGACTGGCTTTTGGTCTGCTGAACGAGGAGGTTGTAGAATTCCATCGCTGATTCCTTTCGCTGAATCTGAAATTCCATTTTCCAATATCGTTCATCGCCTTCGTTCCGGATCCATTTTTTATTTCGCAATGGAGGATTAAAATCGCTGATCTCGGCAAACAACATATCTGCCAGTTTGCTCCGCACATAGGGATGATCAGGGTTCCAGTAGTATTCCATATTATTGGCTATTTCCCTTGAGCGGCCGGGACCATGAATCTGAGAAACAATAAACAAAGCCCCGTCAATGCCGGCCGACAGCCCTCCTGTGGTAACGTATTTGTCATCTTTTACCACCCTTTGATCATAGACCGGAATGATATTTTTTCCAGCCATGCCCAGGTGGTTGATCATGCCGGCATTGGTCGTGGCTTTTCTTCCATCCAGCAAACCGCAGGAACCCAAAAGGAAGGCGCCATTGCATACGGACATGATCCATTCGGCCTGGATTGCGGCTTTTTTCACCCAGAGCACACGGGGATCGTCCGGGTCCAGGTGGTGAGGCAGGTTACCTCCGGGAACGACCAGGATATCGGGTTGGGGTGCATTTTTAAAATCATATTGGGCTGCCATTTTCATGTTCATGGCCGTGGCCAGCATCTGGGTATCCTGTCCAACCGTAAACACGCGGTATCCGGCATGTCCAAAAGTCTCGTAAGGGCCTGTAAAATCAATGATCTGCACCCCAGGAAAAACCAGGATGCCTACTTGTTTCCTCTGGGCATTCAGTTGAAAAAATACGAATAGGCTGTAGAGAATTAAAAAGTGCTTTTTCATATCCGTTGTTATAACGATTCAATTGCCAGCTCTTTGCCTTTCCTCTTCCGATGCGGTCGTCCTTCTCCTGGCCTGGGCAACCTTGCTATTGCCAAACCGGTATGTAAAGTTAAGGTTGGCCACGCGGGTTTCGCGGTAAGCATGCCAGTTTTCAATATAATTGTTGAATTTGATGGTGGCTTTGGGCAGATTGGTCCAGAAGATATCGGTTACATTAAAACGCAGGGTGCCCTGGTCTTTCAAAACTTTCTTCTGAACCCCTAAACCTAAGGCCCATTGTGGTTCAAAGGTGAGGTATCCATATTGATTGCCCGTATTAAAATTGAAGGACAGCTCAGCCGCCCAGCCTTTTTTGAAAGTAAAATTATTATTGGTGCTGCCCTGGAACACCGCTTTACCATTGTCTAAGGTAGTTCCGGATAAATTGCCGTTGAAATGGTTGTAAAACAGGGAATAGTTGTTAATCATATTCCACCATGATTTTACAGACAACGGAGTGGACAAGGTCAGGCCGTAATAATCCGAGGAGGTCAGGTTGACCGGAATCTGTACGGTGACATTGTCTTCGGAGGGAATGTTGGGAAAGACATCCTTGAAACGGGAAAGCACTACATTCTCATTTTGCAGGGTCCTGCTGTAAGCCAGGGTCAGGTTTACCGTTTTTCTGGTATATCCGGCTTCAAAATTCCAGGTGAACTGGGGCAGAAGGAGTGGATTGCCCGTCGCATAGGTCGTGACGTCGATCAGGAATAAAAAAGGATTCAGGGAGGCATAACCCGGCCGGTCAATCCTCCGGCTCACCGATAGGCTGAAGGTCTGGTTTTTATCCAGACGGTAATTCAGGAAGGCGCTGGGGAACAATTGAAAGTAGGAAGAATCAAACCGGATATCCCCCTTTTCCTGCCTGGTTTCCAGTTGAGTGTGTTCACCCCGCAGGCCAATCAACAAACTGAAATTTTTAAATTCTTTGCTGAAATTGAGATAACCCGCATTGTTATTTTCTTTGTAAAAAAAGCGGTTGGTTTTAGTTTCATCCACGATGACTTCCTGGCCGTTTTTCTCAAAAAATTTAGCATCCTGGTCAGAGGATACATAGGAGGTTTTGAAACCGGCTTCCCACTTGGTGGTTTTATTGAGAGGATGGATATAATCTGCCTTGGCGGTAATAAAGTCCAGCAGGCCATCCTGGTCCCCAAGCAGGGTATAATCCGGCCGCAGCACCTCCCCGTTGAGCTGATAGTATTTAGTCGCATTGACTGATCTGCCCAGGGTGGAATACCTGCCATAGTCGACATCTGCGGTGATTTCACGTCCGGTGCTGTCCAGGGTACGTTTAAAATTGATATTGGCTATCAGGTTATTGTTCTGGTTGTGGTTGTCGGTATGCGTATTGAAGGTAAAGACCGGATTCCGGGCCTGGTCAAATACAATAGACGAATTGCGGTTGAAGGGATTAAAGGCATTAAAATTGGCATTGAGCGATACCCCGAGGATGGTTTTGTCATTGGGAGAATAATCCAATCCCCAGCGAACCGCGTGAAAATGGCCGGGAATTTTTGTGTAATTGTCTTTTTGGTCTTTCCCGCTGAAGATTTGGTTGTCGTAAAAATTACGGTCCAGCAGAAGGTGGTTTAGGCCAAGCCGGTAGGCATAATTGTAATTGCCGAATATGTTGATTTTTTTGTTGCGGTGATTCAGGCTCAGGCCCGTGTTTGCTTTGGGGTAAACACCCTGGCCATAGCCGGCCGAAAAAGTGCCGTTTGTGCCCAGTCGCTGGTCTTTTTTCATTTTGATATCGATGATGCCTGCATTTCCGGCAGCATCATACCGGGCGGATGGATTGGTGATCAGGTCGATGCGGTCAATGGCGTTGGCCGGAAGGCCCCTCAAAAAATTGGCCAGGTCGGCACCGGACATCGGCGAAGGTTTGCCATCCACATAGATGATCACGCCGCTGCGGCCCCTCATGGAAATATTGTCGTTGGCATCGATGAGAATGCCGGGAGACCTCTCCAGCACATCAAATGCGGAGCTGCCTGCCCCGATGATGCTGCCATCGACATTCACGATCAACCGGTCGAGCCGGCGTTCGATAAAAGGTTTCTGGGCAGTCACGGTGACGGTGGATAGATTTACCGCCTGATCTTTTAATTGAATTATGCCTAAATCGTGGAAGGCAGATCCGGCATTAAGAGTAAACGGTCCGCTGACCGACGGGCTATAGCCCAGCATGCTCACCTTGGAAAAATATTGGCCGCTCTTAAAGCCGGTAAGCTCCCGGGCTTCCCCGGTTTCAATGGTAATATCGCCCTTTACAAATGTGGAATCCGGCAGCCGGTAGACCAGGATATTGGCCCCTTCCAGGGGTAATTGTTTTTCATCCCGGACCCGTAGTTTGAGTTGAATGGTCTCCTGGGCAATAACCTGGTTCAGTCCAAAAGGGGAAACCAGGATGAGGGCAAAGATTTTGGTTGACAAAGGATAATAAGGGTGGTAATATGAATGTGTATGATTTTTCTGGGGCCTTGCCATTGGATTATCCGGGGTTTGGTGGAACAAAGCAACAAAGAAACCCGGTTTGGCATTCGGGGATTTCCCCCGGATGGGGGGAATCTGGTAGTGGACTGAAGGGGTGACCCGCAGTTACCCCTTCAGTCCACTACGAACCAGCTCCGCCCACTCCTCCTCCAGGCTAAGTCTGGGCCTGGAGCTACCGCTTCTCCGGTACCAGTAATCCGCATTCCCCTGATCGCCCTCCTTCCGGTGGAGATAAGCATGGATCCGAGCTGAAAATGCATCCCCTTCATCCTGGATGGCTTTATGGGCTAAATCCCAATCCCCTTTGGCATCGTACCACAAGGCTTTTAGGTGAAGACTCCATTCCCGCGGTGGCTCAGCCCGATTAAGGCTTGCCTTAAAGTCTTCCATTTTATTGAATTGGGACATTGGGCAAAGTTAGCAGATTGAGCATCCCGACCGATGAGTCGTCCCCCTTCCTCCGGTTCTCCTTTAACCATTGGAATGCAGGGCAATCGAATTCCCTTCCGTATCCATAAAAAAAGCCATATAACCAACATCGTCTCCAATATGGGTTTTGGGCATGGTGATTTGTCCACCGGCTCCTTCCACTTTAGAAAGGGCGTTTTGAAGGTCCGGGTTGCCGTTGAGATAGATTTTTACCCCGTTTTCACTGGGTATGTGAAATTCGCTTTTTACCAAAGCGCCGGAAGCTTTTCCACTTCCGTTTTCATAAGGGAAAAATGCCATTTCCATACCCATCATGGTATCGGTTGGCATCTCAATTCCAAAAATGGTTTCGTAAAATTTCCGGGCGCGTGCCAGGTCGGTTACGGAAATCTCAAACCAATTGAGGCTGTTGGTTTCTGTCGTCATTTCAAATGAATTAAAGCTTAAAAAACGGAAAAAAGAATGGTGATTTAGCGAGTACCCAAAAATAAACAACAATTTAAATCGGTTAGAAATTTTATTTTGGAAATGCCTAGGTTTGAAGCCATCTCATTTGAAGCTTTTGTTTCATTTTGGATTAAGAATGTGGTAAGGGCTTGGATTTACAGATAAATTTCAGATCCTTTGTGATTTCTTTGAGTCATCCCATCCTAACTTAGGGTTCCAATAAAATGATCATGAAGCAAAGCATTACTTTTTTCCTCTTATTTTTTTCAATTGCTGGCTCCAGCCAGATGAACCCCATTGGCCAGTTTGAACATCATCAGGACGTAGGCAATCCCAAACTGGCGGGTTCGGCTGTTTACAATGAAAATGATCAGACCTATACGGTCACCGGAGCGGGTACCAATATGTGGGCCAAGGCCGACCAGTTTCATTTCTTATGGAAAAAAATAAAGGGGGACTTTACCATCAGTGCCACCATTAAGTTTATCGGTAAAGGCGCTGCCGAACACCGGAAAATCGGGATCATGGCCCGGAACGAACTCACCACCAATTCCCCTTATGCCGATGCCTGTGTGCACGGGGATATCCTGAGCTCCCTGCAATACCGGCCAACGGATACCTCCAACACTTACCAGGTGGTCTTGTCCTCCTATCACCCTACGGATATTGAATTCTCGCGAAGGGGCAATGTGTTTACCTTTTCTGCCGCGACGTTCGGAGAGAATTATAAATCCGTTTCGAAAGAAATGCAACTCAACAATGAAGTCTACGCGGGCCTGTTTATTTGCTCTCATGTGGAAGACGTGCTGGAAACTGCCGTATTCAGCAACGTCCGGATCATCATCCCCGTAAACCCCGATTACCGCCCTTACCGGGATTATATCGGCAGCCACCTGGAAGTGATGGATGTGGCGACCGGGCATCGGAAGATTTTATACAGCATCCCGACTTCGATTCAGGCGCCAAACTGGACCAAAGACGGGAAGCATCTGATCTACAACAGTTCCGCTGGACTGTTGTATAAATACGCGCTGGCGGATGGAAAGATCACTGAATTGAACACCGGTGAAGCCCGGTCCAACAACAACGATCACGTAATCTCTTTCGACGGGACCAAACTGGCCATCAGCAATCATGTCGGAGAAAGGAGAATTTCCACCCTGTATACCCTGCCCATCACGGGATCGGATAAACCCGTGCAGATCACATCACCGGATTCCGGTCATTCATATCTGCATTCCTGGTCCCCGGATGGCCGGAAACTCCTCTTTACCGGTCAGCGTAAAGGCCAATACGATATCTGGACCGTGGATATAACTACCCGTAAAGAAACCCAACTTACCAATAGCCCTACCCTGGATGACGGGCCGGAATACAGCCCCAATGGCCAGTGGATCTACTTCAATTCCGTCCGCACCGGCACCATGAAACTCTGGCGAATGAAACCGGATGGCAGTAATCAACAGCAGGTCACTTTTGACGAATACAACGACTGGTTTCCTCATTTTTCACCTGATGGGAAATGGATCCTGTACATTTCTTTCCCCAAGGAGATTGATCCCACCACGCATCCGTTCTACCAAAGGGTGTACCTGAAGATCATGCCTGCATCCGGAGGAGTGCCCAAAACGATTGCCTATATCTATGGGGGTCAGGGCACCATCAATGTACCGAGCTGGTCGCCGGATGGAAAGCGCATCGCCTTTGTGAGTAACAGCAAGATGAATTAAAATCCCAGGTAATCAAGTCTGCGATCGAAAGGGAGTCGGGGAATTCATGCGCTCAGGGCAAAGAGGACGGCTTCTTCTATCCTCATTTTTTTACCGCCCTCATATTGATTTTTATTGCGCGGATCCTCGAGGGCCTGTTCCAGGCCGGATTTGGCCAAATGATACTGATGTCCTGCAGAGCCGATCATGGGATAATGAGTTGTTTCAATAAAGCTATCCAGGGCGCCCATTAATTTAATCGCCTTATCTATGTTGCCTTTCTTTTTTAAATAGCCGACCGCAAGAAGTATTCCGTAGAATTCGCTTTCTTTTTCTCCGCTTTCCCTGGCTAATTCGAGGGCTTTTACAAAAGGGCTATGTGCTTCATCTGGTTTATCCAGCATAAGCATGGCCAGGGCATAAGCATTCATGGCGGCCGATTTGAGCCCTTTGTACCCTTTTTCGGGAAATAGCCTGAACATGTACAATGCATTTTCGGCCGTTTTTGTCCAGTCGTTGCCGGCATTCATCACTTCGAGGCTGAATTGCTGGATATACAGGGCGCCGAGGATATAGGTAAACCCGTGTTCCGCAGCTAAGGATTTGGCTTTGGTGAAATGGCTGGCGATCTGGTCATGTTTACCCTGCTGCCGGAAGTGTTCATAAGACCACAAATAAAGCATGGTAAACAGAAGCGGATCCTGGAGTTTTTCGGCCAGTGCGAATCCCTTTTCAACTTTCTCCGCCGCATCCGCAAATCCCAAAAACACGCCATAACACCCGTCAAAACAAATGGCATAAGCATAGGAAAGGTCGTCCGCTCCGTTTTCAAGAACTTGTTCCGCAGTGTGCAGCAGGGCATAGCCCTCTTCTATCTGCATGAGCATCAGGCGGACCAGGGCCGCCCAGGTAAGGGTCCTGCCCCTCGTAGCCGCACTGATAGAGGGGGATTGTTGCCTTACCGGATCAGTGATGCCTGCATCTTGCATCCATTTTAATCCTTCTGAAAACCCTCCGCGGATATTCCAGTATTGGAACATACCGTAAAACAGGTCCCAGGCCTTTTCATAGGCCTGGCATTCCAGCAGAATGTAAAAAGAAGACCGGATGTTTTGATTTTCATATTCCAGCTTATCCAGCCAGGATTCCGCATTTGCACCCCAGGTATGCACGGAAGAAGCAATACAAAGATCGAGATAATATTGTGCGTAACGGAGTTTGGTCTCCCTGGCTTCCGGGGATTCCTCCAGCCTTTCCAGGGCATATTCATGCACGGTCTGGAGCATATTGAACCGGGGTTCAGCGGAATGGCTGATCATAACCGGTTTGATCAGGCTAATGTCGAGGAGCCGCTCGGTCATTTCTTCTACATCCACCTCTTCCGATTCCGTGTTCAGTATGGCATCCATGGCCTCCATGGTCCAACTTTGTTTAAAGATACCAAGCTGGCGGAAGACCTTTTTTGTTTCCGCGCTAAGCAGGTCGTAACTCCATTCAATGGCTGCACGCAGGGTCTGCTGCCTTTCGGGAAGGTCTTTCTGTCCCTTTGACACGAGATCCAGGCTTTTTTCAATCCTTGACATCAGGGCGGCGGGCTGAAAAAACTTGGTCCGGGCAGCCGTCAGTTCTATGGCCAGGGGCAATCCATCCATGCGCTGGCAGATGTCCAGGATGGCAGCGGTATTTTCCGGGCTGAATTGCAGGCGGGGATTTACTTCCAGCGCCCTTTCCACAAACAATTGGGTGGCGGGGAAGGTACGGAGCGCTTCCAGGCTCAGGGCCTGTTTTGAATCAGGTAAGGCCAGGGGGGCAAGATGGTAAATGCGTTCGTTGCGGATGTGCAGGGAGGTCCTGCAGGTGACCAGCAGTTTAATGTCTTTGCAATGGGTCAGCAGTTCGCTGAGGAGACGGGAACCTTCCACTACTTGTTCAAAATTGTCCAGGATCAACAGGAGCTTCTTGTCAGATAAAAAATCAATAAGGGTTTGTTCGATGGCTTGTTTGCCGCTGTCCTGAAGACTTAAGATTCCTGCGATGGTGGTTCCGATGAGCCGGTGATCTGTAACCGGGGCGAGTGGAACAAAAACAAGGCCGTCTCTGAATTTTTGGTTCAAACGATGCCCCAGGTGAATGGATAAGGTGGTTTTCCCGGTTCCCCCGGCCCCGAGTAAAGTGATCAGGTTTACTCCCGGTTTGGCAAAAAGATTTTCCAGGCTCCTGAGATCCTCTTCCCGGCCATAGATTTCAGATCGCAGGTGAGGTATTTCTTCAAACCGCCGGGGCGCAGACCCTAGCAGACGGTCTTCATCCATCCCCGTTGAGGAGCGGTTGGACAAGGCGTTTTCAAAGGTCTCTGAAAGGAGAATGGAAAGGTCGTTTTCGATCAGTCTTTGCAATTCGTCCGCGTCCGAGAAAGTCTGGTAACAGGCGGTTTCGCTCTTTTCAATATCTGCGAGTAAATCCATCAACCGGGCTTGCCGGTCCGTTGAACGTTTTACATAAATCAATTTTGGCTTTCTGTTTCCGCATAGACGGTACTCATCTTCGAGGCCGGAAATTTGGGCCCCGGGCGCCACCCAGCCATAGCTGTTCCAATAGATCCCCAGGAATATATGGCTTTGATCCAGATAAGCCGAATAGAGGTCACGGGGCGGGTGGGGGCGGGCTCCGGCTTCAAAATAAACCGGTATCAATCGTAGGTTGCTGATGGCTTCCCGGGCAGCTTTCCGTTCATCAGCCAGTTCGTTGATCGTGCTGCTGATAAATACCCGGACGCGTTGATCGGGTGTTTTGATAATCCCCATCTGGTATAAATGATAATATGAGGGTAAGTTAATAAAAAACGACTCCTTTCCGGGAAGCAACACAGGAAATCAGCAGGATCCTGATCCGTCGAAGTATGATCACGGATTTATTTTTCCCATAGTACAGCCTCGTAGGGCCGGTAAACATGATCTATCGGGGGATCGGGATAGTTTCCAATCAGGAACCTCGCCTTTTCCCAACCGGAACCCGGCTTAAGATTGGCTGGCCGGTCTTTAAAATTGAGCACGATTAAAATTTTTTTCCCATTCCACTCCCGCACGTATGCGAACAAGGAAGGGTTTTCCGCATCCACCAGATCCCAGCTTCCATAAATCAAAGCGGCTTCGCGTCTTCGCAGGGCAATCATTTTCCTGAAATAATTCAGGATGGAATTGGGATCTTTTTCCTGTGAGTCCACACTGACTTTTTGGTAATTGGGGTTTACTTTCAGCCAGGGAATCCCTGTGGTGAAACCGGCTTGGGGACCGGCATCCCATTGCATGGGGGTCCGTCCATTGTCACGGGATGAAATTTTCATGCCTTCCAGGAATCGTTCCAGGTCGCCGCCCCGGGATTTGACCTGGGCATAGTTGGTAAGCAATTCGATATCGTTATAATCCTCGATCCGGTCAAACCGGATATTGTCCATCCCGATTTCATCCCCAAAATAATAATAGGGAGTGCCCCTCATGGTCAGGATGAAGGTGGTGAGCATTTTGGACGAAAGTTCTCTGAATTCTGGACTGTCGTTGCCCCAGCGGCTGAGCATTCGCGGCTGGTCGTGATTGCCCAGGTAAATGGTTCCCCAGCCTTTGTCTGCAAAAGCATTTGTCCATTTGGCATGTATTTTTTTCCATTGTATCAGATCGTAGCCGTTCGGATCAGGCATTTTGTATTCATTCGGCAGATAACCGAAATCAATGGCTTCAAACGAATAAGCCATATTGAGTTCTTTCCGGGCGGGGTCCACAAATTTCATCACCCGCTCCACATCACCCATGGCTTCGGCAACGGTGGCGATCGGGTACTTGCTGAAAACCTCGCGATTCATTTCCTGCATATATTCATGCAAGTGAGGGCCACTGGCATAATACAAGGGCCAATTACCATCATATTCCTCTGGCAAGGCCGGCCAGGTCGTGTCTTTGGAACAAAAGGCAATGGCATCCAGCCTGAAGCCATTAACCCCTTTCTCCAGCCAGAAGCGCATCATTTTATAGATTTCCTTGCGCAATTCAGGGTTTTCCCAGTTGAGGTCGGGTTGAAAATCCGAAAAATAATGCAGGTAATAGGAGTTGGTTGTTTTGTTGAATTCCCAGGCATCGCCTTTTTCATCAAATATGCTCCACCGGTAAGGCGGTTTGCCTTTTTCCGCCGGCCACCAATGAAAATACCGGTAATAGGGGCTGTTGCGATCCCGGCTGGCGGATTGGAACCATGCATGCTCATTGCTGCAGTGGTTGACGACCAGGTCCATAAACACCTTGATATTCCGTTCGTGGAACCCCTTGAGGAGACTGTCAAAATCAGACATGGTGCCGAACTCCTTCATGATGTCCTGGTAATCGCTGATGTCATACCCGTTGTCTTTATTGGGCGAAGCATAGACCGGGTTCAGCCAGACCATGTCAATGCCCAGGCTTTTTACATAATCCAGTTTTTCAATGATGCCTTTCAAATCACCGATGCCATCTCCATCCGAATCTTTAAAACTGCGCGGATAGATCTGGTAAACCACGGCTTCTTTCCACCAGGCGGAGCCATCGGAATCTGAAGGCATGGTCGGTTTCTCTGCAACAGGCATGTTTGAATCGGATGGTTTGCATGAAGGGGACAGACCTGCGATTATTAAAAGGAGGGAAATACCCCCGGAAAGCGATTTCATGTATAAAAATAACATCCCGTTACGGGAATACGGACTGGAGGATGATGGGATCTCGCTCCGAGACTGAGATCCGCAGCGAAAAATATTATTTTAGGCACTCTCCACACTGTCGACCGGCTGGATCAAATCCCAGAGATTCCCATATAAGTCCGTGAACACGGCCACGGTGCCGTAAGGCTCCACCGCAGGAGGCCTTACAAATTCAATGCCCTGGGCTGTCATATCCCGGTAATCCCTCCAGAAATCGTCCGTGTGCAGAAATAAAAAGACCCTTCCCCCGGTTTGATTTCCAATGAATTTTTGCTGAGCCTCTCCATCCGCCTTTGCCAGCAGGAGGGAGCATGTTTGAGACGATGCTGCATTTCCGGGAGGCGCCACCCGGACCCAACGTTTTGTTACACTTATCCGGCGGTCTTCCAGCAGGATGAAATGAAGCTTTTCAGTATAGAAGCGAATGGCTTCATCGTAATCGTGAACCAGGAGGGTGACCAGGGCCAATTGTTGATTTATGGAAGGGGACATTGCGGTTGAACCTTTGAATTTAATCAAAGGCTGCTAATTCATTAATTTCGAATTATGAAAAAATTATTCGCCGTTCTGCTAATATCCTTGAATCTGCTTGCATTAAATGCTCAGCATTTTTTCGAATTGGATAAAAGCCCAATGGATATGGTCTATTATCCGAACGATTATGCGCACGACAGGCGGTTTGCCCCTCAGAACATCGGGACGGATACGGCCATGATCCGCGTGATTTACAGCCGGCCCGCAAAGAACGGAAGGGAACTGTTTGGCAAACTGATCCCGTATGACAAAGTATGGCGAACCGGAGCCAACGAGGCCACCGAAATAAAATTCTACCGGGACCTCCGTTTTGGTGGGACGGACGTAAAGGCGGGTACCTATGCTTTGTTTACTATTCCTGAAACCAATGAATGGACGATTATTCTGAACTCCGCCTTGGACCATTGGGGGGCATATAGCTACAAGGCAGAACAGGATGTGTTGCGTATAAAAGTACCGGTGATGACCAATACCAAGACATTGGAAAATTTTTCAATCGTATTTGAAAAGGTTGATGATAAAAAGGCATTGATGTACCTAGGCTGGGATACTCTTCTGATCAAAATCCCGATTGGCCTCTAGGACCAGGGTACCTCTCCCCTCAACCCTCAACCCTCTCCCCTCGCTATATCGCCAACCCAATCACTTCCTCCATCCGGTCCACATATTTAAACTGCAGCCCCGCGATGTATTCCGGTTTGATTTCAAGGATGTCCTTTTCATTTTCCCGGCAGAGGATGATTTCTTTGATGCCGGCCCTTTTGGCGGCCAGCACTTTTTCCTTGATGCCGCCGACGGGCAGCACTTTTCCACGAAGCGTGATTTCTCCGCTCATGGCCAGGTGAGGTTTGATCGGTGTATTGGTAAAGGCCGATACCAGGCTGGTCAGCATCGTAATCCCCGCTGAGGGTCCGTCCTTGGGTATGGCGCCTTCCGGAATATGAATATGGATATCGTGATTTTCGAAATCATTTTCATCGATGCCCAGTGGTTTGCTTTTTGATTTGACAAAGCTGAGGGCGGTGGTCGCGGATTCTTTCATGACATCGCCCAGGTTTCCGGTAAGCGTGAGTTTGCCTTTTCCTTTGCTCAGGCTGGACTCGATATACAGGATATCCCCGCCTACTCTCGTCCAGGCTAGTCCAATAGCTACACCAGGCATGGTCACATCCTGATAAGTATCCGGATTGACTTTTTCCAGGCCAAGCATTTTGGTCACGTCGGCCTTGGTAAGCGTGATGGAATACGATGATTTCAGAGCCACTTCCTTGGCTACCCGGCGCATAAGTCCGGCGATCTGGCGGTCCAGGGCCCGTACTCCGGATTCCCTGGTATAGTTGTCGATTACCTGGGCAATCACCTCATCGTTCCATTTGATGTGTTTGGCTTTGAGGCCATGCGCTTCCAGTTGTTTGGGTATCAAGTGCCTTTTGGCGATCTCAATTTTTTCTTCGGTGGAATAACCGCTGAGTTCAATGATCTCCATCCGGTCCAGCAGGGCCGGCTGGATGTTCTGCAGCGAATTGGCGGTGGCAATAAACAATACCTTGGACAAGTCGTATTCGAGTTCGAGATAGTTGTCGTAAAACGTCGTGTTTTGTTCCGGGTCCAATACTTCCAGCAGGGCTGAAGAGGGGTCACCGCGGAAATCCTTGCCCAGTTTGTCGATTTCGTCGAGGATGAATACCGGGTTGGATGAGGATGATTTTTTAATGGATTGCAGGATCCGGCCGGGCAGGGCACCGATATAGGTTTTCCGGTGGCCCCGGATTTCGGCTTCATCGTGCAGTCCTCCCAGGGACATTCTTACGAATTTCCGCTTCAACGCTTTGGAAACGGATTTTCCCAATGAGGTTTTACCCACTCCCGGAGGGCCAACGAGGCAGAGAATGGGAGATTTCATGTCTCCCTTGAGTTTGAGTACAGCCAGGTGTTCCAGGATTCTTTCCTTCACATCATCAAGGCCAAAATGATCCTGGTCCAGGACGGCCTTGACTTTATTCAGATCAAAATTGTCTTTGGTATAATCGTGCCAGGGCAGATCGAGCAGGAATTCCACATAATTCAGGGTCACTCCATATTCGGCCATTTGGGGATTGGACCTTCGGAGTTTGGCCAGTTCGCGGTCAAAGGCATCTTTGGCGGCTTTGGGCCATTTTTTGGCGGCGGCGCGAACTTCCAGTTTCTTAAGTTCGTCTTCCTGGGGATTCTGCCCAAGTTCGTCCTGGATTGTTTTCAGTTGCTGGTTGAGAAAATAATCCCTTTGTTGTTTTTCGATATCCCCCCTCACCTTGCTTTCGATCTGCTCTTTGAGTTCAAGCAATTGAAGGTCTTTGTGCATATATTCCAGGATGGCCTGTCCTTTTTTGAGCAGGTCGTTCATTTCCAGCAATTGTTGCCTTTGCTGAAGATTGACACCCAGGTTGGAGGCTATAAAATTGAGCAGGAAACTGTCGTCGTTGATGTTGCGCAGCATGGTGGCGGCTTCTCCGGGGATATGGGGGGATAGGTCAATGATGCGTTTACCCAGGTCTTTGATGGTAGAGATGAGGGCTTCAAACTCAAGCTTGTGACTCACCGGTTTATATACCACCGCAGATACCCTGGCTTTCATGATGGGTTCCTCGCTCAGTTCTTCCAATATTTTAATCCGCTTGCGCCCCTGCAGGATGGCCGTGGTGGTGCCATCGGGCATTTTCAGCACTTTGAGGATGCGGGCTATGGTTCCAATCCGGTAAAGGCCATTAAAGTTGGGGTCTTCGTTGCTGGCTTCCTTTTGAGTGACTACGGCGATTCGTTTGTCGTGCTTATAAGCTTCATTGACAGCTTGTATCGATTTGTCCCGGCCTATGGTGATGGGCAATACAATGCCCGGAAACTGAACAGTATTTTTTAAGGGAAGCACTCCCAATATCTCCGGTTCATCGGTTTCCCTGGAAGGTTCCTCTTCTTCTTCAGTGGCCAACAGTGGAAATTCGATTTCTTCCGGGGCGGCAAATTTGAAAGGGTCAAACATGGTTATATCTTAAAGAACGTATAAGTCGATTCCAATCAACCCATCAAATAACATTCCTTAATCCTCATGCTGCCAAAAAGTCAGGAAAATACATGAATCCATGACATAAGGTAAACGGTTAATGGTTAACGGTAAAGGGTCAAAGGAGCGCTTCACTTCTCACCCCTCACCCCTCAAACCTCATCCCTCAAACCTCATCCCTCACTCCTGTGCCTACTCCGTAAAGAGGGCCATGAAAAAAACAGCGCAGGCAGTTCCGTCCATGGTCGGTTCGTTGGTGCAATAGTCACCGATATCGTCGTGAAAGACCACATATTCATTCTGAAAAGCCGCATAAGGATCCGCATGGGTAAGGCTAAGGCCGATTTGTTTTTTATAGGTGGAATAATAAATAGGGCCATCGACCAGGCCTCCGGGTACTTCTTTTTTGGTAAGTGCCCAGGTGGAAGTATGCACATCACGTGGATAAGGGCCCTGAACAGGAATATTCATAAACATGCTGCTACCCCAGGGATTGCGGCCAAACAGCCAGTCCCGCATGTTTAACTTATAAGCGCTGAATTGTTTGTCTCCGGTCATTTTTTCATAAAGATGGATTTGCAATACCAGGTCGATCAGCAGGTTGTTGGAACACCAGATGAAGGGTGCTCCATGCTGGAAAACATTCCGGTCCGCCCGTTGTTTCAGGGTTTGTTTTATCCCGTTGCGGTAATAGGTGGCCAATTTGGTTTTGAAGGCCGGATCCACCAGGCTATACAGGGAATAATGCGCAATATTCATAAAAGGATAAAACTGGTAATGGGCAGAGGTATCGACCTGGATCCAGGATAGTTCACCGGTCTGGGTGGCGTAATATTTGGCATCGGCTAGGTAGGAAGGTTTCCGGGTGGCGCGGTACAATTCGGCGGCAGCCCATTCCATATCATCCGTCCAGGTATCTTCATTGTACCGGTAAGGCGCCCCATATGAATTTCCCTGTTGGTAACCGGCTTGTTTTTTGGCCATGAGGTACAATTCCTCCGCGGACTGAAGGCATTTCAGGGCAAATGCCGGGTCATAACCCTTCTGTTTCCAGACCTGGTAACCCAGCGCCAGGGCAGCAGCTGACCGGCCTGCCACGTTTGCAATGCCGGTAGCCTGGCTTTTATATTTACCAAGGCCCTGGGGTTTGCCTGTGGCAAAGTAGGCAACCCGGTAAGAGTCCTTGCCCCAGCCAAAATTGGCAGGATCATACATCGGAAGTTTCCAGCCGACATGGTCGCGGTCGTCGGCTACCATATGGATCAGTTGGCCAGGAGCGGGATGCAAACGGAGGATCCAGTCCAATCCCCATTTTGCTTCATCCAGCACATCCGGGATCTTATTGGCGCCGGCCTGACCCAGGGCGTTGAATTTATCCTGGAATACCTGTGGAAAATGCTGGTAAGCCATGATCATCCGTGCTGTGGCATTGCTTCCGGTGATCAGGTATTTGAGCTGGTCACCGGCATCGTGCCAGCCCCCCGTCACATCGATATAGGTGGAATCCGGCATGGGCCCGTCCATGACCCGGCCGTCTTTCTGGTGACACACATGGTCAAAAAAAGGATTGTAGCCGCACCGTTGCTGACGCATGAATTCCAAAAGAACGTCCGGAAGGTTCTTATACAGACCTGGGTCGATATGAAAGGCGGGCGAAGAAGCCTGCAACCGGCCGGGAATCACCAATTGGTATTGGCCGGCTGCCGTCAGCCCGGAAAAATCCAAATCATAATAATTTTTGAAAGGCCCATATCCGGGCGCTTTGGAGGGAAGGATGGGACCTGAGAACACCTTTTCGCCCGCAGCATCCATGACCTGAAATTCACCGGACAGATCCAGGTCGGTGAAAGCGATGGCCGATTTGTGGTCCAATGGCCGGTATCCGACCAGGTTGGTACGGATATAGACCTGGCCACTTAGAGAAAAGGTAACCAGGGCAAGAAAAACAAAAAGGAATTTTCGCATGATCGTCTATCGGTTATAGATAGGTGAGAAAGATAGGGACTATCTTTTTGAAAAACAATGATGGCGTCCCGCAGCTGCGGGAGGTAGTCCGAGGCTTCGGAAGGTGGGTGGTGGATGTCCCAATAGGAGTAAAAATGCAGATCTAAAACAATTTAATATTTGGACCATTCCGCAATTCTACATCTCAACGTTACTTAAGAATCTTCGGGCAGGGCAGAGGATTAAAAAAATACATCAAGCCGATGCTGAGCATACCAAAGCCGTCGCTCTCCCGCCGGTCGCCCCGCTGTCTTCCAGGATCGACATCCGGTTGAAGGCTGCGGTTGCTCAGGATGGCGGCGAGCGGGTCCCGGTTTGCCAGCTGATCGGGTGAAGGATAGACGGTGCTCACATCATCGATATAATCGGTGTATAAGGTCCGTGCGCTGATTTCGATATTGAGGCTCCAGGATGGGTTGAGATCGTATTTGAAGCCCATGCCATAAAGCAGGGCGGGTTGAAAGAGGCTGTATTCATCACCTGCGGGCTGGCCTTCCGTACCCAGGGGCTGCAATTTAACGATTGCCCCGTTGTACCGTGTTTTTGGATTGTAGTTAAAAAAAGAAGCTCCTGCAAAAAGATAAGGGGTGTAGTACCGTTCTTTATCACCGTGTTTATAGGGGAAAAAATTAAACTCAAACTGGGCGCTGCCTTCAAAAACATTGGAGAAAAAACTGAGATTGCGGTTTCTTTCAAAGGCATTGGTGGATGTTGCATCGTCGGCGGATACCCGGAAGGCACTCACTTTGGCCATCGCGGCCAGTCGCTGATTAAAATTATAACGGACGGCAACACTGCCCAGTGGCCCGGGCTTGTTTATTTTATAGGTGGTGTTCAGATCGCCGAAATAATGCGCCGCTCCCAGCCAGGGTCCTGCCTCAAATCCCCGCTGAGGTTGGGCCGTAAGACCCAATGAAATCAGGAGGAATGGAAGAAGAAACCGGCTTTTGAACATAAAAGGGCCAAAGGTACGAATAGACCAGTAAAACGAAATCCGCAGTGCCTTGGGTATTCAAATGCGATGCCACCAAGTGCTAATGTTTTCTTAAACCTAAATGATACATTTGCCGGATACTCCCTTTTGGATGGCCGCTTACCGACGTGAATTTATCCTCAACATCAGTTTTCTCCTGCTGGCCAACCTGCTGATCAAACCCGTTTATGTGCTTTTTATTGAAAGGGATTTTCAGAACCAGGCAGGCCATGAAGCCTGGGGTTTTTATTTCACCCTGTTTTCGCTGTCCATGATACCCCAGATCCTCCTTGATTTTGGTTTGACGGCTTATGTCAATCAAAACGTCTCCGCGGATAGAGCATCGGTCATCGAAATCTGGAAAAATACCGCCTGGCTAAGGCCCTTATTTGCCCTGTTTTTCCTGGTGCTGTATTTATTGCTGGCCGGAACGTATATTCAATCACAGCCTGTCCTCCTGCTGGGCATCGCCTTCAATCAAATCTTGCTGGCCGGGATTTTATATGTAAGGGCCTTTGTGTCCGGGCTGGGCCATTACCGACTGGACAGCCTCTTTTCGGTTTCAGATAAATTATTGTTTATCGTTCTTACTCTTTTGGCCGTCCCTTTTTTTGAGAGCCAGCCGATTTATACTTTTTTGTCCATCCAGTTCCTTTCCCTGCTGATTCCATTAACCGCCGGTTTGTTTTGGTTTTGGATTAAAATAAAGCCGGGAATAAGGATCGGCACCCTGACTGCGGCGCTTGGGATTTTGAGTCAATGCATTCCTTATGCCGGCATTTTTATCCTCATGGTTCTTTTTTCCAGGATGGAACCGGTCTGGTTGAACTGGCTGCGAAACGACGGAGCCCTGCAATCCGGGATCTATGCGGCAGCATACCGCCTGCTCGATGCAGCCAATATGCTGGGATTTTTATTTGCCGGTATTTTGATGCCCATGTTTGCCCACGCGACCGGCCAGCAATTATGGGATCAGCGTCAGTCCCTTTTCGACCTGGCCTGGAAACTGATGATCGTAGCCTCCTCCCTGATTGCCATTCCCCTTGCATTCCAGCACCGGTATATCATGCAGGTCCTTTATACCGATCCGGCTGAAGACATTCTCCATCTCACGATACTGAATCTGATACCCCTTACCATCAATTACCTCCTGAGCACCCTCCTGACTGCTGTGAAGGAAGCGCGAACCATGAACAGGCTATTTTTGATTTCCATCTGCATCAATGTGGCCGGCCATTTGGTGGCCACCCGGACCTATGGTGCCTCCGGTGCAGCCGGCGTGGCCCTGGTAACCCAAACCATGACTTCATTTCTGCTCACCGGTTTTATTTTTTACCGCAGAATCATCCGGTTTCAATGGAACCATTTGGGTGTTTTTATACTGGTTATGGCCGTGGCCGTTTTGACCGGCTTTTTGGTCCGGTATTTTGGGATTCATTCCTGGGCGGCCATCCTGATCCATGTCCTGGCCCTTCTGATTTTTGTTCTGACAACGAATTTATTGCCGCTGGTACAACTCTTCCGGTTGGTGTTTAAATCGCCGGCCGACTGAGCTCCGGCGCCGGGTGACCAGAAATTCATACTTTCGTTGTATGGAAGAACCGGAGCAAATCAGGGATGCTATCCGAATCCTCTGGGATAAAAAAAAATCAATCTTCTCCTGGTCAATGGTGATCGGGATCTGCGCGGCGCTGCTCTCCCTGACATTAAAAAATCATTATAAGGCTACCACGGTATTCTATGCAGCCAGTCCCGACCTGGCCAAGCCTGAACTCATCTTTGGCCATTCCATTTCCGAACCTGAATTCTATGGAAGCGGAGAGGACCTGGACCGGCTGCTCACGCTTTGCCAATCCAACGAAATCAAGGATCACCTGATATACACTTTTGACCTCTACCGGCATTACCGGATTGATTCCACCCGCCCGTTTGCCCATCATAAAATCCGCAAAAAGCTGGACAAAATGATGGAAGTCCTGAAAACCAAATACGATGCCATCGAACTGAGCATAGAAGACAAGGATAAAGTACTGGCGGCCGGCATGACCAATGAAGCACGCGAACGGGTCAACCGGACCGCCGTCAGGTTGATTACCGACCGCCTTACAGCCGTATCGCATACTTACCAGGCGAGCATCCAGGAAAAACAGGCTTTGCTGCATGCCCTCAATGACAGCCTGTACCGGCTGAGGAAGATTTATCCCATTTACAATATTGATGCCCAGACGGAATCCATGTCCGGCATTGCCGCCCAGGTATCCAGCGACCTCGCCGGTGAACAGGCCCGCTACGAGGTGTTGAAAAGAAGCAATGCCCCCAGGGATACCCTGATGTACCTGGCCGCCCGGATAAAAGGCCTGGAAACCCAACTGCGGAAGATCACCGGCTCGGACGCGGGAGTCGCTTCCTTTAGTCTTGATAATTTTAATGAAGGGGTTTCACGGATCCAATCGCTTGACCTCAATATAGAACGGTTGAATTCCCAGTTGAACGAAGACCGGATCCGGTATCAGCATGCCATCAACACGGCAGGTGCCGCGGCTCCAGCCCTGATCGTCGTATCACCGGCTGAAGTACCCATCTATAAATCAAGGCCACGCCGCAGCCTGCTGGTGATTGCGGCTACCCTGTTTTCGGCCCTGTCGCTCAGCCTGTATTATTTGCTGAAAACTTCCTGGAAATAAATTTTATGAGGCCTGGGGCTTACCGGCTGATGACGGACCGATATGGTTTCCAGGTATTCGTATTGGTTTCCACTCTGGCAGCAATCGCCTTTCAGGAGCCGTTGTGTTTTCTGGCTCCGGTGCTTTTTCTTTTTTTCCAGGTGAGTGTCTACCGGCTTCACTGGATCTTTTACCTTTTATTGATCAGCATCCCGTTTAGCACGGAAGTGGACCTGCCGGGTGGTTTTGCCACGGATTTTCCGGACGAATTTTTCATGTGGTGGTTGTTTGGCCTCGGCATCGTTTATATACTTATTCATAGGAACGGGAATGTCCGGCAACTTTTGAAACACCCGGTCACGGTGGCCTTGCTGATTCATTGGTTATGGATTTTTTTCACCAGCCTCACCAGCCTGGATGTTTGGGTATCGCTGAAATACTGGATGTCCAAAACCTGGTACCTTTTTGTGTTCTATGGACTGGCTTATCTTTTTCTGAAGAATGAAAAGCGGTTATTGCTCTTCAGCCTTTTTTCCATCGGAGCAGCGGCCTGTACCGTGGTGATCATAGAATGGAGGCATGCCGGTTCCGGTTTTGCCTTTGACCAGATCAATACCGCCGTGAGGCCCTTTTACCGGAATCATGTAAACTATGCCTGCCTGCTGGTCTGCCTGCTTCCTTATGCCTGGCCGGCCTGGCAGCGATTAAAACATCTTTTGTATTTCAGGATTTTATGGATTGGAGTGATCCTGGTCCTGCTTGCCGGTATATTTTTTTCATATACCCGGGCGGCTTACCTGGCCCTGCCGGCAGTGATCCTGTTGTATCCCGTTTTAAAATGGAGACTGGTCAATATGGCTATGTTGTCCCTTCCGGTATTGGTTATTGTCGGTTTGATTTATTTTTCATCGGGCAACCGATACCTGGAGCTGGCTCCGGATTACAACAAAGCCATTGCACATGTAGAATTCGGCAGCCTCCTGGAAGCCACTCCCCAGGGGAAGGATATTTCCACGATGGAAAGGCTATACCGCTGGGTGGCCGGGGTCCGCATGGCGGGTGAGAAATATATTGTCGGATTTGGCCCGGCAGGTTTTTATTCGGCTTATCCGGCTTATACCCTTCACCGTTTTACCACCTATGTAAGTGAAAACCCGGATCGAAGCGGCATTCACAATTATTATCTCATGACCGCAGTGGAGCAAGGCATACCGGGACTGGTCTTTTTCCTGATCCTCATCTGGTTGTTTTTCCTGGAAGCCCAGCGGCTGCTCCGGTCAAAACAGCTATCGCCTGGATCCTGGGGCTTTGCGGCCATCATGTCCATGTCCTCCATCCTGGTCATCCTGTTTTTTAATGACATGATTGAAACCGACAAAGTGGGGCCATTCTTTTTTATAAATATAGCTATATTGGTACGATTGAACCAGATGCGGACTCAGCATGAATCAAATTAAATCCTGACCCATGACGATCGAGCGCGTTTTTGAATTTTTTGATTACCAGTTGAAACACTACCCCCAGGAAAAATCATTCGGATCGCGGCAGGATGGTGAATGGAAATTTTACAGTACTGCCCAGATCATCGAACTGGCCCGCCAATTGGCCCAGGGCCTTCTGGACTCCGGTTATGAAACGGGGGACAACCTGGCGATCATTTCTTATAAAAACCAACCCGAATGGATCATCATTGACCTGGCCATTCAATATGCGGGCATGGTATCCGTGCCGCTTTATCCTACCATCAGCCCGGGTGAATATGAATACATACTGACCGAATCCGCCTGCAAAGCTGTGTTTATCGGCAAAGGCGACCTCGAGCAAAAAATAGGCAATGTCCGGGCAAACCTGCCCGATCTCAAACATATTATTGGCATCGATGAGGGAGTCGGGGAATTCCATTGGAAAACGCTGCTTCAGAACGACCGTACCGGGGAAGTGGACCAAAGCATCGCCCGTATTAAACCCTCCGACCTGGTGACCATCATTTATACCAGCGGCACCACCGGTAAACCCAAGGGGGTTATGCTGTCCCATTTCAACCTGGCCAGTTGCATCCGCGAGGTCAAAGACATCCTGCCGGTGACCTGCGGACAAAGGGTGCTTAGCTTTCTCCCCGTCTGTCACATCTTTGAAAGGGCCGCGACTTACGCCTTTGTTTTTGTCGGCCTCAACGTATATCAGACGGGCACGGACAACCTGGGCGGGGACGGAGGCGACCTCAAATCGGTCAGTCCGCATTTTTTCACCTGTGTGCCCCGCTTACTGGAAAAAGTGTATGAAAAAATTTACAGCAAAGGATCAGACCTCACCGGTATAAAAAAGAAATTGTTCTTCTGGGCCCTCGGCCTCACCGAAGAATATGAATTTGATTATAAACCTGCCGGGTTGAAAAAAATCCAGTGGGCCATCGCCGATAAATTGATTTTTTCAAAATGGAGAGCCGCCCTGGGTGGACAGGTGAGGGGAATAGTCACCGGTTCGGCGCCCTGTCCAACCCGGATCATCCGTGTTTTTTCTGCAGCGGGCATACCGGTCCGCGAAGCCTATGGCCTTACGGAAGCGTCTCCGGGGATAAGCATCAGCCTGTTTGAACCCCATAAGGCCCTGATTGGTACCGTCGGACCTCTGATGGCAAACGTGGAAGTACAACTTGACAACCGGGAAGGAATTTATAAGGAAGGCGAAGGGGAAATTCTCGCTGCCGGCCCAAATATCATGATGGGCTATTATAAACAGCCCCAGTGGACGGCCGAATCCCTCAAAGTCATAGATGGTAAAACCTGGCTGTGTACTGGAGATATCGGCACTTTCGTCAAGGGAAAAGACGGCATCCGCTTCCTGAAAATCACCGACCGGAAAAAAGAATTGTTCAAGACCTCGGGCGGAAAATATGTGGCGCCCAGCCCCATTGAAAACAAGATCAAGGAGGATTTCCTCGTGGATAACATCATGCTGGTCGGAGACAAAATGAAATTTGTGACCGCCATATTGGTTCCTTCCGAAGAAAGCCTCAAAAACTGGTTTGAAGAACATAAAATCCCCTGGACCGGTTTGAAAGAGGCTGTGAAACGCCCTGAGGTGATTGCCCTTTATCAAAAGATCGTGGACCATTACAATCCGCTCTTTGGCCATATTGAACAGATTAAAAAATTCACCCTTGTTCCTGAAGTATGGGTTCCCATCAAACCCGATGGCAGAGAGGGAGAACTGACCCCGACGTTAAAACTCAAACGAAGGCTATTGCTGGAGAAGTATAAGGATGCGATTGAGAGGATGTATGTAGAGAGTTAGTCAGTTAGTCAGTTAGTCAGTTCGGCAGCTCATTGCTCACCGGTCGCTACTCGTTTCTCACTAATTCAAGTTATTTAATCCCATGATCACGATGTGGAAAATCAAACTCCATTCCGTCCGCCTTGAATCATTCCATCGGGCTTACGATAAATGCCGCGTCCTGGCCGATATAGAATCCCCGTCCACCCTGGATTTTCAGTACCGGTATTTCAAAACTGATTTTACCACCCTGGGGCACGACTTCTGTTTCATGGATGAATGCCCCTCGCCAGGTATGGTAGATCCTGACTTTATATTTTGCGGCCGGAGTGCCGGTCAGGGCAAAACTCACCTTGGCCCCGCTGACATCGGAATCCGGGTTGACCACCCAGCCATAAATCAGCTGGTCGCTGCTTATGGCATAGGCATTCTTGCCCCCGGTGATGGACTCCACGGGCCTGGGGCTGCTGAGTTTGGCAAAGGGAATTTCATTTGAAAACCGGGCTATATTCCTGACCTGGTTGGTAAGGATATTGTCATTGAGGTAGCCGGAATGGGCCCACCAGAAAGGGGTCATGGCTGTGCCTTTGGCAAGGGTCACCCACAGCGCGTTGTGATACATGGCCTGGTAACCCGGCATGCTGGGTTCATAGAAGGTGTGGTCCCAGCCGGTCTCCCCGATGATCGCCGGTTTTTCATAACCTTTCCAAAGCCGGTCCAATTGTCCGGCATAATTCATATAACTCAGGGCCAGGGGATGGGTGTCCGCGCTGTCTATTCTGCCGCTCCGGACGATGGGGAAGCCCTGGGCTTCATAGATCTCCCGGTTGGATAAATCAAAGGTCTGGTATCCTTCATGCCAGAATTCACCAATGCCCCCGCTGCGTGTACCGGTGGTAAGATGGCCATAAGGATCGTGGGTCTTAAAATAATGATGCACTTTTTTGCCCCATTGGGCCGCCATCAGGCTGTCGCCGGAGACCCAGCCGTCGGTTCCGTTGACTTCATCGATGACAAACCAGAGCATCATGGACCGGCTGTAAGCCCAGCGGGCGATCATGTACCGGTACAACAATTCCTGGTATTTCCAGGCCTCCTCACTCCGATAAAAATCCTTTGCGGCGGTGATTTGTTTGTAGGGGTTGGTATTCCACCGGATATTGCCGCCGCCCCATACGGTTTCGGAGAGATAGGAATGAAACCAGATGTTGAGGCTCAGCTGGATGTCTCTTTCTTCACAAAGCTGCAGCACTTCATCCAGCCTGCCGCAGATGCTTTGATCGTAACGGCCCAAACCGCTTCCGTGGGTTTCGAGTGGGGTGATGAAGGTGCTGATGAAATTTACGCCAAGTTGTTTGAGCTCATCCAGTCCCTGTGGGGTGATCCTGCCCTGATTGTAGGCTACATAGCTGTCATTGTACCATAAACCGACCCCGAAATAAGAATCCCCGTTGGCATGTTGAAGAAATCGTTTATTCGCGGCAACTTTTACCGGGCCTTTATGAGCGGAAGGGCGCACATAAAACACCCGGTTGATGCTGTCGTTTACCCCCGTTTTGTCCTTGATGCTCACCCTGTATTTCCAGGCACCGGTTTCATCGGGCGAAAAACGGATCATCCAAACGGCCGTCCAGCTGCTGTAATTGTAGAATCCCGGAATCTGCCAGACTTTGCCGTTTGGTGAAATAAACGTGGTCTGGAGGTCTACCTGTGCCGGATCAAAGGGATTGGTAAAATCTGCTTTAAAATCGAGGCTGATTTCAAATTTTTCATATTGGGCCACCGTATCCGCATTCGCCCTGAAAAAGAGTACAGAAGGGCCGGCTGCGCCGGCTTTAACCATTAAAACAGGATAAAAAAGGAGAGGCAATACGCATCTGAGGATATTCATTCGTTTCATAACAAAGGCATCGTTGACTGGTGTGAAAATTATTCAAGCCAATGTAGGCCGAATATCCTATTTTTGAAAATATTAAATTTCCGTAACCCCGTGATATGAAATACTTTCTCCTTCTTTTCCTGGTTTTATCCGGAAGTATTTCGTTTGATTATCCGGCGCCTCCGGAAAAAAAACTGTTTACCCTGCTTTCCCCCGATCACACCCACATCCGCTTCAACAACCAGATCAAGGATACCAAGGAAGCCAACATCACCATCTATTCCAATTATTATGGCGGAGCCGGCGTAGGGATTGGCGATATCAATAACGATGGGCTCCAGGATATATTTATGGCCGGCAACCTGGTGGATGACAAACTTTATCTGAACAAAGGCAACCTCCAGTTTGAAGACATTACCAAAAAAGCGGGGATCATCAGCAATGGCGGATGGTCTTCCGGGGTCCTGATGGAAGACATCAACAAAGACGGTTTTACCGATATCTACATCACCCGGGAATTGTACGACGACAAACCGGAACTGAGGAAAAACAAACTTTATATCAATAACGGGAACAACACCTTTACCGAAAAGTCGGAACAATACGGAGTGGCCGATTCGGCCCGGACCCGGCATGCCAGTTTTATTGATTATGACAAGGACGGGGACCTTGATCTGCTCCTGCTCAACCAGCCGCCCAATCCAGGTGACTATTCTTCCTTTTATGGCACTGAACTTATCCAGGATAAATACGGCATCAAACTGCTCGAAAACCAGGGCGATCATTTCACCGATATCACGGAAAAGGCCGGCCTGAAAAAGACGGGCTTTCCAAACAGCGTATCGGCCAGCGACCTGAACGGGGACGGCTGGACCGACCTTTATATTTCCAATGATTTCTGGATCCCCGACTGGTTGTTTATCAATAACGGCGACGGCACCTTCTCCAATAAAATTCACGACAACGTGAAACACATCTCTTATTTCAGCATGGGGGTGGATGCGGGTGACATCAACAACGACGGCAGGCTCGACCTCGTCGTAGTGGATATGGTCGCCGAAGACAATTACCGGTTAAAAGCCAATATGAGCGGCATGAATCCCGCCGCCTTCTGGAAAGTGGTCCGGGACAGCGGGCACTACCAGTATATGTTCAATACCCTCCAGTTGAATTCGGGCGACGCCCATTTCAGCGACATAGCCCAGATGGCCGGCACGGCCACTACGGACTGGAGCTGGTCCTCGCTCTTTGCCGATTTTGACAATGACGGATGGAAGGATTTGTTCATTACCAATGGCCTGATGCGGGACATCCGGAATAAGGACGCGCATAAGGCTTTTGTAGACTACATCCAATCGGCCATGGCTGAATATATGGCTGCACATCCGACCCTGGACCAGAAAGTATCCATTTGGGATATCGTCGATATCAACAAAGCCCTTTCCCTGACCCCTTCCGTCAAATTGAGAAACTATGTTTTTAAAAATGAAGGGGACCTTCAGTTTACCAAGAAAATGGAAGAATGGGGTCTTTCCGAAAAAACATTTTCCAACGGAGCCTCCTACGCGGATCTCGATAATGACGGGGACCTGGATCTGGTCGTCAGCAACATCAACGACATCGCTTCCATTTACAAGAACAATTCCACGGAAAACAACCATTACCTCCGCATTCAGCCGGTAGCCGATGCCGGAAATATAACCTCCATGGGTACTAAAATCTGGATTGAAACCAATGCCGGGTCACAGTTTTTTGAAATTACCGGAGTGCGCGGAATGTATTCCACATCTGAAAACATCGCTCATTTCGGCACGGGTAAAGACAAAAAAATCAAAATGGTTAAAGTGCGCTGGCCGGATGGTAAGGAAAACCTGCTCACGGAAGTCAATGCCGATCAGGTGATTAAAATCAAATATTCGACGGCGGTCCTGCCGCAACCTGAAGCCAAACCGGCACCGGCACCATTATTCACTGAAATCAACAAAGAAATAAACTTTTTCCACAAGCATAAGGAAAACGCTTTCGATGATTATAAAGTCCAGGTATTGATCCCGCATAAAATGTCCTCTTTCGGGCCGGTATTGTCCACGGGGGACGTCAATGCCGACGGCCTGGCAGACTTTTTTGTCGGCGGGGCAGCAGGGGTACCCGGGGTCCTGTATTGCCAGAAAGCCGATGGCCGATTTGAAGAGCTGATCAACGACTGTTTTACCAAAGACAAGAGTTATGAAGATATGGGATCGGCCTTCCTGGATTTTGACCTGGATGGAGACCAGGACCTGTATGTGGTCAGCGGAGGCAATGAATTCAGGCCGGGTTCCAAATCCTACCAGGACCGGATTTATGTCAACGATGGCAAAGGCCGGTTTACGCGGGGAGAAGGCATTTTACCCGAGCTCCTCTTCAGCGGGTCCAAGGTCAGGCCCTGTGATTTTGATGGGGACGGGGATATGGACCTTTTTGTGGCTGGCCGCCATACCACCTGGGCTTACCCGATGCCCGCCAGCAGCGCCTTGCTTAGAAATGACCAGGGAAAATTTATGGATGTAACTGCCACCGTGGCTCCTGAATTTAAAGACCTCGGCATGATCAACGATGCGGTCTGGACCGACCTGGACGGAGACCGTAAAACCGATCTCGTGCTTGCCGGTGAATGGACCCCGATCCTGGTATTCTTAAACAAAGGAGACCGCCTGGTAATAAATAAGGATGACTTCACCCTTCAATCCAGCACCGGATGGTGGTTTAGCCTCAAGGCAGCCGATATGGACCGCGATGGCGACCAGGACCTCATCGCCGGGAACCTCGGGCTAAACTATAAATACAAAGCCAGTGAAGAAGAACCCTTTGAAGTGTATTATTATGATTTTGACGACAACGGCTCGAAGGATGTAGTCCTTACTTATTACAATTTCGGCGTTCAGTTTCCGCTGCGTGGGAGGCAGTGTTCTTCCGAACAAGTCCCCGCCCTGAGTGAAAAATTTCCAACCTACAATATGTTTGCCTCATCCGATGTGACCCAGGTTTATGGCAAGGATAAACTGAAAAATGCACTGCACCTTGAAGCGATCAGTTTTGCAAGCACTTATTTTGAAAACTTGGGAAATGGCCTCTTTAAAGCCCATATCCTGCCCAAAATGGCCCAATTGTCTTCGGTAAATGATATTGTTGCCGAGGATTTTAACAAAGACGGCCACCTGGACCTCCTGCTGGCCGGAAACCTGTATCAGTCCGAGGTGGAAACCACCCGGAACGACGCCGGCTATGGGATGCTTTTACTCGGGGATGGCAAGTCGGGATTCACCCCAATGGATCGCGAACAATCGGGAATTTTTATGCCCTGGGACGTCAAATCACTGGCCTTCCTGGACAGCAGTGCCGGCAAGGTCATTCTCGCCGGTTGTAACGACGATATCCTGAGGGTCTTCCGTCTTGGCCAAATGGAAAAAAAGGGCAAATAATTGCCTTTGAAAAACACAAGCCCGCCGGCACAATCGTTTTTTAAACATCCCCTGAACAGGTTTTTTTAAAATTTACTCTATGCATCCGGATTTTTGGGCTGCTTACACGGTATTATCCAATGTTTGAATTTTTTAAACCTTTTTTAAGGAAATCCAAACAAATTCTTAATAATGAGGTACATTAGCCCTTTCTTGAGCGTTTTTAGGTGAAAATCTATACTCCAGTTTATACTCCACTTATTCAGATTTTAAAAAACTAATATTTGTATTGTTATGATTAAAAAAACTTTACTGATCCTGCTCGTTTTCTGCGGGTGGCAAGCCGTTGCCCAACGCACGATTACGGGTAAAGTGACCAATGGGGAGGACAACGAGCCTCTTATTGGAGTCACTGTTCTCGTTCAGGGAACTACACAGGGGACTGTTACAGACTTTGAGGGGAATTATTCTCTCAGTAATGTGCCCGATTTTGCAACATTGCGATTTACTTACACCGGATTTGAAGAAAAAGCGGTCACCATAGGGGCTCAATCCATCATTGATGTCGTCATGACTGCGGGGGTTACCCTCAGTGAGGTAGTCGTTACTTCACTTGGGGTCAGCCGTCAAAAGAAAGCGCTCGGTTACTCAGTGACCGAGGTAGCGGGAGACAATTTTACCCAGGCCCGGGAAAATAATATAGCCAATGCGCTGGCCGGTCGGGTTGCCGGGGTCAACGTAAGCAAGATTGCCTCCGGTCCCGGAGGATCTTCACGGGTAATCATACGGGGTAACAAATCCCTGGCAGGTAACAACCAACCCCTTTATGTTATTGACGGGGTGCCCATGGACAATTCGGGATTCGGCCAGGCCGGACTCTGGGGTGGTGCCGACGAAGGTGACGGCATGTCCAGTATTAACCCGGACGACATCGAATCCATCACCGTGTTGAAGGGTGCCAATGCGGCCGCCCTTTATGGAGCCCGGGCTGCCAATGGCGTTATCAACATCATCACCAAAAGAGGAACCAAAAGGAAAGGGGTTGGAATCGAATTTAATTCCAACTACGTTTTTGAAACTTTAAACGACCTTTCTGACCTGCAGCAATCATACGGTGCTGGTGGTTTTGTGGGCGCATTGCCCAACGGGGTGCCCACCAAACCCACAACCATTCAGGAAGCAGGCAACTGGGGCAACCAGG
>CAYOPD010000049.1:0-24756 GCA_964405735.1 uncultured Saprospiraceae bacterium
AAGTTTTCAGAAAGGCGGGCACAGCCTGAAACCGGCGCTATTGTACTGACATCATTGCCCTCCGTGTACCTGATGGAATCCGAATAACTTATACCCCATACCCGGAAACTGGCGGGAAGTGCGCCATCAAAATTAAAAACGGGGGAAGCTTGAATCCGGATGATGTTATCTGCACCATTTGCAAGAATAAAAACATATTTGTTAACGGAGGTGTCAGTTTTTAAGAAAACAAACTCATCGGGCTTACCGTCACCCGGACAGGCATAAATCACCTCCTCCATGGTCGTAACCGAAATGGAGTGCGGCAAACATTGAGCCCGGGTTCTGGCCCCGTTCACCATGAATGCCAAAATGAACAAGCTTATATGAAGCTTTCCGGGGAAAATGATTGTAGCTGGTTTTTTCATCTTTGATTCAATTTGTTTTGAATCAATTAATTAGTACTTAATCCTTAACGTACGAGTGTAGCATAAATCGTACCACATCCATAAAAAAAAACCCCGGAAAACTGATCCCCGGGGTTCGAAACATCAAAAGGCAAATAAAATGATGAGATATTTTTTTAATGTATTACCGTCATTTTGACTCTATCAAATATATAACCATTTTTGAAAATAATGAAATACAATCCTGGTGTTAAAGAAGAAATATCAATCTCAACTTGTTGATTATCAATATCATTTGCGGTTAAATTAATTTTTTTATCGATCGCGCCAGTTACGGAAACGAGGTAGAGGTCAGGCCTGCCTGACTTAAGGTACTCACCGTTCAACCTGATGTTAATCCGCTGTCGGGCCGGGTTTGGGAAAACCGATAAAAAAACCAGGTTTCCAGGCCGTATTCCGGAAGTTTTGCAGCCAGGCCCGGCATTCACCTTATTCAAGAGCACGAAGTTTTCACTCAAATCATAACAACCGGTGGCCAGCGTGGTGGAGGTGACATCATCATTCCTGAACACCGACAGGGTCCCACCATAGGAAATACCATATATCCGGCTGGTGCCGGGGTCGGCCCCGTTGAAATCAAATTCCGGCGCGTCCTTTTCTACGATAGCCTGGAGCCGGTTGTTCATGTCGGTGACCAGGAAGGCGTACTTCAGGCCCTGGACTCCGGTATGACTGAAAAACAAAGTATCCGGCGCCAGGTCTTCCACACAAATGGTTATGATGGTGTCTCCATTCGCCATACTGATCCTGCCCGCATCGGCGCTTGATTTAAATACCGTAATGAATTGACCGGAAACATCAAAACATCCTGTACTCAGGCCATCTGCCCCGATCTTTTTCCCGGCCAGCTGAAGGATCCCCTGATAAGAAATTCCATAAATCCTGCAGATGCCAAGACTGAAGGTATCCAGGTCAAAGGTGGAAAGGGTACTCCAGGCCAAAATACTGTCACTTGCATTGGTGACCACATAGGCATAGGGCAAGGGAACTGAACCGCTGTTATCTAAAGTAATAAAATCCGATTGTCCATCCTGCGGGCACAGAAAATATTCATTTTTACCTTCGCTCGTGGAAAGAGTCCCGGCTTCCGGTTCATATTTGTAAATAATCACTTCATTGGAAGAGACAGAAAAACAACTGTCTGAAAGCCGCACGGACGAAATCCGATCTCCGATTTTGGCGGTCAGAGATCCACGGAAGGCCACTCCGAATACCCGTGTCGTTCCGTTTGGTATGCCGGCATTAATGAATTTGCCATCTGGGGAAATGTATTTCAAAGTATCGGATTGGATTCCCAGGAAGGCATATTTCACTCCGGCGGAAGCGCCATTGCCGGAAAGCAAAGTGGTATCCGGAAGCAGGCTACCCGCACAATAATAGAGTACATTTTCGCCGTTCGGGGTCCTTATCGTACCGGCTGATAGTTCATCGGAACCGATCAGGATCACGTTTTCACTCAACTGATAACAGCCCGAGGCAAAAACTATTGCGTTTATATCATCTCCAACCTTTGCCAGGACGGTTCCCAGGTAGCTTACCCCCTGGATCTTGTACCTGCCGCTGTTCAGGTTTTCCAGGTCCACGTCGAGGGCGTTTAGGAAAAGAATCTGGTTTTGCTCATTGGTCAGTACATATCGATAGTCCAGCAAGGAGGTCGATGTATTCTTTAATACAGGCCGGTCGGGCCATCCGTCTTTATAACATATGGTATAACTGGTGTCCCCTGAAACCAGGGATACCCTCCCCCCCTTCGGCTGATCCTTTACCACCTTAACCCTGTTGGAGCTCAGCGCTGCGCATCCCGTTGCCAAAGTCTGCTGAGAAAGCAACTGGCCCGGCTTAAGCAGCAATTGACCTGAATAAGACAGCCCTCTCACCTGGGAGATGCCTGCGCTGATTTCGGAGGCATGCAAAGTGTCGGAGACCAACAATTGAATTACGGAATCGCGTTGATCGGTCAGGAAAAAGACATGGGGAACCCCAGGCAATGCTTTTGTTTTAAAAACAATCCCGGACAGGGTATCCCCGGCACACCATATCAGGCTGTCCAACCCATTTTCCAGGCTGATGCTGTCGGCTTTTACCTCTTCTTTTATCAGGCCAAGGAATTGATCAGACAATTGCCCACAACCTGAAGCCAGGTTCATAGGGTCCAGGGCTTCGCCTTTTACCGTCTGGAGTTCGCCGGAATAAGACAAGCTGTAGATCCGGTAGTTTCCATTCGGCAGGGAGTCCAGGTTAAACTGTAAGCCGGGCACAATTTGAACCAGTTTATCCTTGGTATCTGTAAGCAGGATTGCGGATTTTAATTTTGAACGGCTGGTATACCTTAAAGAGGCGGTAAGACCGCTGGCAGACGAGACGCAAAAGAATTTTTGTGTAGTAGAATCCGAATAGGTCAGTATACCGGAAGCAGGCACATCTGAAATAACCGTGAGAAAGGAATCCGAATAATCATAACAGTCGTCGGATGGCGCTTGGGACAACGAATCTCCCATGGCGATCGTAAGGTTACCGGTGTAGGACAGGAAAAAAACTTTCCATTCGCCTGCCGGGAGCGTATTAAAATCATAAGTGGAAGCACTGGTCCAACCATAGACCAGGCCTGCGGCATCAACGAATACCCAGGCCCCTTTCTGTCCCGACGAGCCGGTCACCTCAAAGCCAAGGTTGTCTGCAACTTCGTCTTTACAAATGATCTGAATCCCGGTATCTGATTTAAAGGCGATCAGCCCACCATCCGGCAAAGCTTTAGTGATTTGCAGAAAATTTTCGGTGATGGAATAACAATCATCGGTCCAGATGAAACTATGAATATCCTTCCCGGAATATCCTTCATTCAGTTTGCCTGTAAAGGTCAATCCCCAGACCCGGCATATGCCAGGGCTCAGGGCACTTCCCGGTATAGACGACGAATCACTCATCGCAAGCACCCGATTGAGGGTATCCGTAAAGACGTATCGCACATAACCGGCCGAATTGTTGGATAACATCACGGAAAGTGGTTGTGCTTTAGTACTCCCGGCACAGATAAATCCATCCGGGCCCTGATCGGCAAACAAAATATTCCCTCCCCTGGGCAGGTCTCTGATCAGCAATAGATAGTTGGCACTCAACTCAAAACAACCCGCAGATAACATCGAGGTGACCGAATTTCCTTCGACGCCCAGATACCGGCCTGTATAAGCTACGGCATAAATCTTACAGGAGTCGCAAGGCAGTTGGTCCGCTTCAAAACCAGGGGAATCAGAGGTTTTGACAATGATGCCGTTTTCATCAACGACCAGGTATTTTATTTTACTTCTGCTGCCAAAAGTCGCTTCCGTTTTCACCGAGTCGGCTTTAAGGTCCGGGGCGCAGACATAAAGAGGGCCGGGCTCCGGGCTGTTGATGACCGGTGCAACAGGATATTCCTTAATCACCAGCACGTAGTTGGTGGAACGTTCGTAACAATAATCGGTGATGCGCGCATCCCGGATGTGTTTGCCCAGAACCCAGCCAAGCGCCCCTTTGTATGAATAGCCGTATACATGATATTCGGATCCCGGCAATTTTTCAAAATCAACCACCCCCGTGAGGGTAGTCCCTATGATGGTATCGTCCTGATCCGTGATCACGTAAACAAAGGGCGTGCTGCTTGTAAATGGCCTGAATCCGATAAGGTCGGATTTCCCGTCAGGGCAGGCATATACCGTGGTGTCTCCGGATAACGAAAAAAAAGCTCTTCCTTTAACACATTGAGCTTCCATGGAATGAGAGACAGCAATGAAAAGGCAATACAATACAGCCTTGTGTACGGTTTTCATAAAAAGGTAATGGTTTAAATCGTAAAACTCACATTCGGTGCATAGAAGCTGGGCTTCTGACCTAGAATAACATATCCGCGACAAAATAATGTCATGGCCCCGATACATTTAGTTAAGGCTCAAACATATTAAATTCACACATATATTATTTTCGGGAGGCCCTTTATTGCAATTGCAGGTATAACCGATGCATTGCGGTCCGGAGCCGGGTCGTTTTTGGGGTCTGAATACTCACTTTTCCATGCCGGCTTAAGGCATTCCAGTATCTTTGCTCCCAAATATGGTATTCCTTCGTTTTCTTATTTTTATCCTCGTCCTGGCCGGCATTGACCTGTATAGTTTTCAATGGCTCAGGTACCTCAGCCAGGGATGGTCGCCGGCATGGCGATGGGGGGCTTTTGGCATATTCTGGTTCGGTACCCTGGTCACTGCAATCCTGTTTGTGTTTTATTTTACCGGATCCACCGACAAAATCCCGCCAGTGCTCCTGATCTATCTGAGGGCCATTGCCTTCATCAGTTATTTTTCGAAATTCATCAGTATCCCTATCGTACTGATGGATGATCTCCGCCGCGGAGCCGGTCATCTGGTGCAATGGTTCAAGCCGGATTACCATTTCAATCCTTCCCGGTCCAAATTTTTGTCCACCTTCAGTGCGGTCCTGGCCGGGCTGCCATTTGTCACCCTCCTGTACGGCATGGCACGCAATGCCTACCGGTACCGCCTGCACCGGCACAAAGTACCGGTGCATGGCCTCCCCGCCGAGCTGGAGGGATTAAAAATCCTTCAGATATCAGATATTCATTCAGGAAGTTTTACAGCCATAGAGCCGATCCGAAAAAGCCTTGATATTATCCGGGAACTCGATCCCGACCTGCTTTTTTTTACAGGCGACCTGGTCAATTACAAAGCGGATGAAGTAGAACCTTTCATTGACATTTTTTCTGAAATGAAAGGCAAGTATGGCAGTTTTTCAATCCTGGGCAACCACGATTACGGGGATTATGTCCAGTGGCCCGATGCCCAGGCGAAGACAAACAACATGGAAAACCTGAAATCCAATCACGAAAAAATAGGTTGGAAATTGCTACTGAATGAACATCGGGTCATTCAGATTAAAGGACACACGGTCAGCATCATCGGTGTTGAAAATTTTTCAGCTTCCAGGCGTTTCTCCAAATACGGCAACCTGGCCAAAGCGTATGAAGGCGTCCCAGGCCAAAGCCTTCAGTTTTTATTATCACACGATCCCAGCCATTGGGATCACGAAGTGAATTCCAGGTATCCGGACATCAGCCTCACCTGTTCAGGCCATACGCATGGATTCCAGTTTGGTGTGGAAATCCCGGGATACTTCCGGTGGAGCCCCAGTCAATATGTTTACAATCAATGGGCCGGCTTGTACCGTAAGGGTAAACAGTTTCTTTACGTCAACCGGGGGTTTGGTTTCCTTGGTTACCCTGGCAGGGTGGGCATCCTTCCGGAAATTACCTTGCTTGAACTGACGGCGGCCGTATAACCTGACCGGGTTGACCTTTAGGAAGGATGGATATAAATTTGCAGCCAGTTTATGGATAATAGAATATGAGAGTAGTCCTGTTGTGCGCATGGTTTGGGATGATGATGGGTTGCAGGTCCGAGCCTCCCCTGTTTGATAAAAACAAAGTCAAAGGGACCTGGGTGGTGACCGAAGCATCGAGGAATAACAGGATCACACAGACCGTAAACGGGGCGTTATTTACCATATCGGAAACCGAACTTACCCATAATCTTTATGGGGTAGACTCCTCCTATAAGATCACCTGGAGCAAAGAAGCCATATTGGCTGGTCAGGCTGCGTACACCGTGGAAACTGCACAGGATTCCCTGCTGGTACTGGCCACGACCCTGCACCATTTTCCTTTCCGTTTATCCTTGAGAAAGACCAGCCCTTTGCCGGCGGAAGAATGAGGGCTTATCCTTTCCCGGGATTCCACCGGAACTCAAAATATCGGTTCCATCCAGTCCATTTGTCCCCCTTTCAGCAACCAAAAGATCATGGAAATGAGGAGGGGAACCAGGAAACTGATCCACAAAACGGGATAATACCACGATGGCATATTCCCGTATTCCATCCGGTCGGACAACCAGGAAATGATGAGTATGGCCAAAGCAATGATTCCCACACCGGCACTCAGCAGCAGGGCTGTATAATCATGGATCATCCAGATCAGGGTATAAAAAACAGCCTGAACCAGCAGGGTAATGAGTATTTTATCTTTGTGCTTTTTCACGCTTTGTTATTGATAAAATACCCAAATCCACGCATCCAGGTAACAGCAGGCCGGGATCCGCGGAATCATGGGTTTTCCTTTGTCTCCGGGCATGGAATATATTATGAAAAAAAGACATAGAAGCTCATGCTAAAAATGCAAAATATAAAATATTTATAGTTTTGCAGGCTAATAATCAAGTGGGACCGAATCAGTATGGGTAAAAAATTGTTGATTGTAGAATCACCGGCTAAAGCCAAAACCATAGAAAAATACCTGGGTGAAGATTACCAGGTAAGATCCAGTTTTGGCCATGTCCGTGATCTTGAAAAAGGAAAGAAAGGCATCGATATCGAGAACAATTTTCAGCCCAATTATATCGTCAGCCCGGAAAAACAAAAAGTCGTCAGGGAGTTGAAGGACAACGCGAGAAAAGCCGATGAAGTCTGGCTGGCAACTGACGAAGACCGCGAAGGAGAGGCCATTGCCTGGCATCTTTGCGAAGTGCTCGGGCTTGACCCCAAACACACCAAACGAATTGTATTTCATGAAATCACCAAACCGGCTATCCAGGAAGCAGTCCTCCATCCCCGCAGGGTGGACCTTGACCTGGTCAATGCCCAACAGGCAAGAAGGGTACTGGACCGTCTGGTTGGGTTTGAATTATCGGAACTTCTTTGGCGCAAGATCAAAAACAACCTTTCTGCCGGCCGGGTACAATCGGTCGCAGTCCGTTTGATCGTCGAAAGGGAAAGGGAGATCCGGAATTTTGTCACCGTTCCATTCTTCAAAATCAGTGCCCTCTTTAAAATCCAGGATGCGGAAGGCAGGGCCTATACCGTAAAAGCTGAAAGGCCCGAACGTTTTGATGACAAAATAGATGCCCGCCGGTTCCTCGACGCCTGCATCTCCGCGCGGTTCAGCATTCAATCCATTGACATCAAACCCATCCGGAGAAAACCGGCAGCCCCGTTTACGACCTCCACCCTGCAACAGGAAGCCAGCCGCAAACTTGGTTTTTCCGTGAGCCGGACCATGGTGACCGCCCAACGCCTTTACGAACAGGGATACATCACTTATATGCGTACGGATTCCACCGCCTTAAGCAATGTGGCTGTACAACAAATCACCGAAGAAATTGAAAGGGCCTATGGCAAACAGTATGTGGAAAGGCGCGTCTACAAAAGCAAATCGGCCAATGCCCAGGAAGCGCATGAAGCCATACGTCCATCGTACATCAACCGACAGGAAGTTTCCAATATCCGGGATGAACAACGTTTGTATGAACTGATCTGGAAACGAACGATCGCTTCTCAGATGGCCGATGCCGAACTGGAGAAAACCATTGTAAAAATCGGCATCTCCACCCTGCCGGGCGAATACCTTCAGGCAGAAGGGGAAATTCTCAAGTTCGACGGTTTTCTAAAAGTTTACCTGGAATCAAGTGATGAAGAAGAAGACGGGCATGATGAATCGATTCTGCCGCCTCTGCATATCGGACAGGTCCTGGACCTTAAAAAGATGGAAGCAGTGCAACGCTTCACCAGGCCCCCTTCCAGGTATACGGAGGCGAGCCTGGTCAAAAAACTCGAAGAACTAGGTATCGGAAGGCCATCCACCTATGCCCCGACGATCAGCAAAATCATGGAACCCGGACGGGGTTATGTGATAAAAGAACAAAGGGAAGGAACCGAAAGAAAGTTTGAAGTCCTCACCCTGGAAAATGGCCAGATCCTTGAATTCCTGGACTCGGAGATCACAGGCGCCTCTAAAAACAACCTGTTTCCCACCGATATGGGCATGCTGGTCGTGGATTACCTCACCAAAAACTTTGAGGATATCATGACCTACGGTTTTACTGCCGAAATTGAAAAACAATTTGACATCATAGCCGAAGGCAGGATGGAATGGCACCAGATGATCCAGGCTTTTTATCAGCCTTTTCATCAGAAGCTGGAAGACACCCTGCAAAATACAGGCCGCGAAAGCGGCAAGCGCGTCCTGGGTACGGATCCCAAAAGCGGCCGTTCCGTTTTTGTGAGGATGTCCCGCTATGGCCCGGTGGTGCAGATCGGAGACACGGAGGAATTGAAGGAAGATGAAAAACCCGAATTTGCCAACTTCAAACCGGGGCAGTCGATGGAGAACATTTCCTTTGAAGATGCCATGGAGTTGTTCAAATTGCCGCGCTCCCTGGGTGAATACCAGGGTAAGGAAGTGATTATCGGCCAGGGTAGGTTCGGGCCCTATGTAAAATACGACGAAGGATTTATTTCCATTCCCCGACCGGAGGATCCGCTGGCAGTAAGCATGGACCGGGCCATTGAACTTATTGAGGCAAAGCGTGCCGAACTCGCGCCCCTGGCTTTCTACAAAGAAAAACCCATCACCAAAGGCAAAGGCCGCTTTGGGCCTTTTGTCAAATGGAACGAATTGTTTGTCAATGTACCCGCAAAATACAATTTTGATCTCCTGGATCCCAAAACGGCCATTGAGCTGGTGAAAGCAAAGGAAGAAAAAGAAGCCAGCAAATACATCAGCCAATGGGAACAAGAAAACATAAGTGTCCAGAATGGCCGATGGGGGCCGGTTGTTTTCCTGGGCAAAAAACATTTTAATTTTCCTAAAAACCCGGACGGTAAAAGAATCACTCCGGAAGAAGCTGCCGCATATACCCTTGAACAGGTGAAGGCGCTGATTGTGGCCTCAGACCCCAAGGCTTTTGAAAAGAAAGGCAAAGGGAAAACCGCTGGAAAAACGAAACCATCCTCCGGTCCGGCAAAAAAGCCGGCCGCTAAGAAGCCGTCAAAGGCAAGGGCAATTTCTTAGGGCCTTTTTCTTTTATTTGGTATTCACCGGTTTCTGGCCGATGCGGGACAGCCGCATCTGAATGTGGTTATCCCTGTACTTAGGTGTCCCAATGAGGATCAGCATATCGCTGTTGAATTTGCACTGCCACTCGCTTTTCTTTTCTTTTGAATCATTCGGCACCATTTCAAGAAACCCGAGATTGTCCATGGTATAATTGCCTTTTGAGTTAATCTTATGGTAATTGCCTTTTTCATATTTGCCGTTGGGATAGAACTTCATCCAGAACCCTGCCATATCCTCCGGAGTGATGCTCTTAGGGCCCTCAATCCCACCATCGAATTTCCACAATTGAGTACACAGGTCCTTGATCAGTATGGTATCAAAATGGCTGTATTTATTCCGGGCGAGGGCATCGGGTTTTGTAAAACCGGATTGCAAGGGTGTATCCGAACGGACCGCATTCACCGCTGCCGGCATCTCATTGATACCCGCCGTATCTTTCTGTGAAAAAACATCCTCTTTTGCAGAATCGTTATTCCTGCAGGCTGCCGAGGCAAACAAGGTGAATAAAATAAAAATGCCAAATTTGCTAAAAGACATAGTCAGGTATTGAGGCAGTAAAAATATGGCATTCCCATTCGAGAATAAAATAAAATCCATCCTTGAGACCCAATCCCTGCTTGTTCCCGGTGACCGGATTCTGGTGGCGGTCAGTGGCGGGATGGACTCCATGTGCCTGATTACCCTGCTTCATGCGCTCAATCTGGAGGTTGCAGCAGGCCATGTCAACTTCAAGCTCAGGGGTGAGGAATCAGACCTGGACGAAGCGCTGGTCCGGTCCTATTGTTCCTCCCTTGGCCTGCCCGTTCACAGTGCTTCCTTTGATACACTCGCCCAGGCGGAAAAATCAAAGCAGGGCATCCAGGAAACGGCCCGCAACCTGAGATATGCCTGGTTAAATGAACTTGCAGATCATTATGGTTATCAAAAAATTGCCACCGCCCATCACCAGGAAGACCAGTCCGAAACCCTGATCTACAACCTGGTCCGGGGAGCCGGTCTCCGTGGAGCCGGAGGAATTCCATTGAGCCAGGGCAGGATCATCCGTCCCTTCCTCACCGTTTCAAAAACGGAGATCAGGGATTATCTTACCGTTCGTGGAATTCCTTACCGCGAAGATCTGTCGAACCTTAAAACCGATTATACCCGTAATAAAATCAGGCACGAGATCATCCCGCTGCTGGAGCAAATCAATCCCCGGGCTTCGGCACACCTGGCGGAATTTGCAGGTCGGGTGCAGCATTACCTTCCTGCTTTCGCCCAATGGAAAAACCAGTTGTCACAAAATCACCTCATCCGGTCGGGAACTAAAACGGTTTTATCCGTACCCCCACCGGTAGATGCAGCTTTGTTATACGTTTTACTTGAAGATTATGGATTTAATGCCAGCCAATGTGGAGGGATCGCCAAGGCCCTGCGGGATAGACGCAAAGGCAGCATGTTTGAATCTGCCAATTATAAACTCATCGTCACCGGCCATCAGGCCGAACTTCAGGACCTCAGACTTGAAACTCCGACCGTAGACCTTGAAATCATCAGCCTGCCCTTTGAAACCCGACTGGAAAATCAACATGTGGAGATTGAAGCCTTCCCGGTTGGCGCTTGTACCGGGAATTATGCCTGTGCCGACCTTTCCGCGATCCGGTTTCCGCTCAGGCTAAGGAACTGGAAGGCCGGTGACCGATTTGCCCCTTTGGGTATGGAGGGAAAAAGTAAAAAGATCCAGGATTTTCTGACCGATCTTAAAGTCAGCGGCTTCGAAAAAAAACAAGCACTCGTGCTCTGTGATGCCGACCGGATCATTTGGGTCTGGCCCGGAAACAGAATCGATGAAGGCGTCAAATGTAAGGGAGGATCTTGCCTGGGCATTCGATGCAGGCCATTGGGCTGAAAAGTTGAATTGATTCTGAGCTGCCTTAGCGTTCAAATTCCAACCTCTGGGCTGTCTTTACAGGATTAAAGTTTCCTCGATGGTAAGCAAGGCTGCCGTTGACCCAGGTGGCCAGGATTTCACCCCTGAGTTGAAAATTTTCCAGGGGGGACCATCCGCATTTATAGAATATATTTTCGCGTGTGACCAGTACCCGTTCGTCCGGATTGACCAGGACCAGGTCGGCGTGATATCCTTCCCGGATAAATCCACGTTCTTTCACCCTGAAACAGATCGCCGGATGATGGCACATTTTAGTCACGATTTCTTCCAGGGAAATCAGGCCATCGTGATGCAGGGTCAGCATGATCTGAAGGGCATGCTGGATCAGGGGCAGCCCGCTAGCGGACTGAAGATAACTGCCTGTTTTTTCCGGAAGGTTGTGCGGAGCATGGTCCGTCGCCACCACGTCCAGCCTGCCCTCCCGAAGCGCCTTCAACAGGGCTTCCCGGTGATGGACCTGTTTGATGGATGGATTGCATTTGATTTTGTTGTGGAGACTGGCATATTGCGAGCTGTCCAGGAACAGGTGGTGCACACAAACTTCAGCGGTGATTTTTTTTTGTTCCAGGGGAATATCATTGGTGAAAAGGGGCAATTCATCCAAGGTGGAAATATGCAGTATATGCAGCCTGCTGCCAAATTGCCGGGCCAGGTCAACCGCTTTGCTGCTTGAGGCCAGGCAACCTTCCGCACTCCGGATAAATTCATGGGCCGAAGCCGGAATCTCATCACAGAACTTGACCCGGTATTCTTCCAGCTTCTGCCGGAACATGGTTTCATCCTCACAATGAGTGGCGATCAGGGTAGGCGATTCGCGGAAAATCCCCTCCAGCGCTCGGTCATCCGCTACCAGGAGGTCACCGGTGCTCGATCCCATGAAAATTTTAACTCCGCATACCCACCGGGTATCCAGGCGTTTGATTTCATCCAGGTTTTGATCGGTGGCTCCGAGATAAAAGGAATAATTGCTGAATGCCTGCTTTGAGGCAATAGTATATTTTTCTTCCAGTAAATCCCGCGTTGTGGCATGGGGCAGCGTATTGGGCATTTCCATAAAACTGGTTACCCCGCCGGCCAGCCCGGCTCTTGATTCCGAAGCAATATCCGCCTTTTGGGTCAGGCCAGGCTCCCTGAAATGGACCTGGTCGTCGAGGATGCCGGGCATCAGGACCATGCCTCCGGCATCTATTTCTTCGACAAAAGAATGCCTTCTTTCAGGACCTATATGCTCGATCCTCCCTGAAGAGATCAACACGTCCACTTCATTTGTCTTTCCCTCATTGACCAGCCGGGCATTATGGATCAGGGTTGCTTTGGTCATAAAATCAAATTGAAACGAAAAATATCTACTTTTGGCCATTTCTGAATGGATTCTGCTTTCGATTCCTCACCGATAGGCATATTGGGCGGTGGCCAGTTGGGTAAAATGCTTGCCCTGGCAGGCGCCGACTGGAACCTGAATCTGCATGTGCTTGACCCTGTTCAAAACTGCCCCGCCTCCTGCTGCGCCAAACAAACCCTGGGAAATTTCAGGGATTATGAAGACGTGCTGAAGTTTGGAGAAGGTAAAAAGGTCATTACCATAGAGATAGAGGATGTCAACACCGAAGCCTTGCAATTCCTCTCAGGCAGGGGCATCCAGATCCATCCCGGCCCGGTGGCTCTGAATATGATTAAGGACAAGGGTAGCCAAAAACAGTTTTTCAAAGATCATGGTTTCCCATCTTCCGGCTTCAGGTTGACCTCCTCCAGGCAGGAGGTTGAGAGCCTGGTAAGGGAAAATATAATAGAAATGCCTTTCGTTCAGAAACTGAGGACCTCAGGTTATGATGGCCGGGGCGTGCTGATCGTAAACACCGCCGCAGATCTGCCCCTCCTCCTGGAAGGCCCCAGTGTGATTGAAGAAAAGGTCAAGGTACGGTCGGAAATAGCGGTACTTGCGGCCCGGAATACCCTTGGTGAGGTCGCCACCTATGATCCCGTTGAAATGATCTTTCATCCGAAGGCCAATTTATTGCTGTACCAGGAATGCCCGGGTTCAGTCGGCACGGCAACTGCCACCAGGGCGAGGCAAATTGCAGCTGACCTGATCCATTCCATGAATATTACCGGTCTGCTGGCTGTAGAATTCCTGATCGATGAAAATGATCAGGTACTGGTCAACGAGGTAGCTCCCAGGCCTCACAACAGCGGCCATCACACGATCGAAGGCAATATGACCTCCCAATACCATCAGCATCTCAGGTGCATCCTGGGCCTCCCGCTGGGGCCCACACAACCAACGGGGCATACGATCCTGGTCAACCTGCTTGGTGAACCTGGGTTCAGCGGGCCTGCAAAATACCAGGGCATCGATTCCTGCCTGGCCTTGCCCGGGGTTTATGTGCATTTATATGGAAAAAGGGAGACCCGGCCGTGGAGAAAGATGGGCCATGTGAATATCCTTGGAAAAACCGGGGAGGAAGTGAGGGAAAAGGCGGAATGGGTCAGAAACCATCTCAAGGTGATCAGTTGATCCCTTACTTTTGTTTCCGGATTAATTCAGATTGAAAATGAATAAGATACAGGTGAGCATCGTCATGGGATCGGATTCGGATTATGCGGTCATGAAAGAAGCCGCCCATATCCTGGAATATTTTGGGATCGGGTTTGAGGTGGACATCGTATCTGCCCACCGGACCCCGAAATATATGTTTGATTTTGCCACGGCTGCCCATACACGGGGAATCCGGGTAATCATTGCGGGTGCCGGAGGGGCTGCGCATTTACCCGGTATGGTGGCTTCCTTATCCCCACTGCCAGTCATCGGGGTGCCCATAAAATCCAGCAATTCGATCGATGGATGGGATTCGATTTTATCCATTCTTCAAATGCCCAATGGGGTTCCGGTAGCTACCGTTGCCCTGAATGCGGCCAAGAATGCCGGTATCCTGGCCGCCCAGATCCTTTCCGCAGGCAATATGCGGCTCCGGAAAAAAATAGAGGCCTATAAACTGGAACTAAACCAGGAGGTTTTCAAAAAAAGAAAAAAACTTAAACCCGGAAAATAAAGATCAGGCCGAAAACGAGGTGCCGCAACCACAGGTGCTTTTGGCATTCGGATTGGTAAAGGTGAAGCCCCTGTTGTCCAATCCGTCCACCCAGTCAATCCGGATCCCGATCAGGTACAACGCATGCGCCTTATTCATCAAGACGTCCAGTCCACCGGTAGAGAAACGAATATCGTCATCCTGGGCCTGATCGAAACCCAGGACATATGAAAAACCGGAACATCCTCCCCCTTTGACCCCAACGCGAAGACCGAGGTCTTCCGGAATCTGCTGATCTTCGCGGATCCGTTTTAATTGACTGATGGCGCTCTCGCTTAAGGTCAAGGGAACGGTTTCGGTTTCGATTTCACTCATTTGCACAACGGTATTATCATTCAAAATTAATCATAATTCTAAACAATAGCGGGAGGTCAATGGTTCACGGCACTATAAACTGACCCCGCCCGTTATTAGGCCCTTAAAGCCCTTATTGCCATTATAATGTTAATTTTGACCGCACAATTCATTCCCGGATGATTTCAGGCAACAATGTTTCAGCGATATTAATCCCGGCCGGACTATTTTTTATCGGGACCACCCTACTTTTTATGTACTTTTTAATTAAAAAAAACCTTGGCATTTTCCGCATGGAAAGACCAGATCGGGTGCCAGGCAGTCATACCGGCCTGATCCTGAATGCCTATGAAAGGCTGGCCCTCTTATGTGAACGTATCCAACCCGGTCCACTGGCCATGCGCCTCCAGACCAACCAGCTCAATGCCCAGGCCCTGAGCCAGGCGATGATTGTAGCCCTTCAGCAGGAGTATGACCACAACATAACCCAGCAGATCTATATATCCGAAAAGTTATGGAACATCATCCTCCTGGCCCGGGACGAAGCGATTTACGAGATCATCCGGACTGCGGGTGAACTGCCTCCTGATACCGAAGGCAAGATCCTGACCCAGAAGCTGATGGAACAGCGTGAAAACAGTTCATTGAACAAGGCGTTGCAGGCCATCCGAAAAGAAGCAAAGCTCTATGTCAAACTTTAAATACCTCCTTTTGGCCGGTGGCTTAATGTTACTTGCCAAATGTAAAACATACGATCACCTGGCCATGGTCCGGGCAGATACCCTCCGTGTGGTACCCGCCCAGGCCGACAGCCAGGTCAGTCAGCTGATCCAGCCTTATAAATCTGCCCTGGATGCAAAAATGAATGAAGTCATCGCAACCGCTCCTGAAGCGCTGACCAAAGAAAGGCCGGAATCCACCCTGACCAACTGGGTGGCAGACGCCCTTTACAACCAGGCTTCGAAACATTTCTCCGAACCATTGGCCTTTGCGTATCAGAATTTTGGAGGGATCCGGATAAGTACCCTCGGAAAAGGACAGGTCACTCTTTCCCAAATGTTTGAAATCATGCCCTTTGACAACATGGTCGTCCTATTGAAATTGAAAGGAACGGAAGTACTGAAGTTTCTGGACTATGTGGCCGAAGCCGGAGGCGCCCCGGTTTCCTCCCAGGTAAATTTCCGGATTGAAAACAAAAAAGCAGTCGATATCCGGATAAAGGGAAAGGCAGTCGAGCCGGAAAACATTTATCATGTCGTCTTTCCCGATTACGTAGCCAACGGAGGCGACAACCTCGAATTTTTAAAGGATAAACCGAGAGTTGAAAAAAATTTCCTGATCCGCGACCTACTGACTGCTGAAGCCCGTGAAAAGGGAATCCTCCGGTCAGCCCTGGATCAACGCATTACCATAAAAGAATAACAAGATGAAACGTAGGGATTTTTTACTTCAATCCGGACTCGGTGGCGGCTGGTTGCTCGGCCAGGGCCTTCCTTTAAGGGCATGGGCACCCGAAGAAAAAGTCAAACTAACCATACTCCATACCAATGATGTGCACAGCCGTATCGATCCCTTTCCGATGGACGGAAGCCGTCTCCAGGGTATGGGCGGCGCTGCCGTCAGGGCGACCATGATCAACAAGATCAGAAAGGAGGAAAAAAATGTGCTTCTGCTTGACGCCGGGGATATCTTCCAGGGGACTCCTTATTTCAACCTGTATAAAGGTGAGATTGAGATGAAGACCATGAGCGCCCTGGGTTATGATGTCTCGACCATGGGCAACCACGATTTTGACGGGGGCCTTGAACTGCTGAGAACGCAGCTCAGTCATGCCCGTTTCCCTTTGGTCGTCTCCAACTATGATTTCAGGGACACGCCTATGGAAGGCCAGGTCAGAGACTATTATGTAAAAGAGCTGGATGGCCTGAGGGTAGGTATATTCGGCCTTGGCATCGAAATGAAAGGACTGATTCCTGACGCCCTGGTGGGGAATACGCGCTACCTGGACCCGGTGGTCAAAGCCAATGAAATAAGCCTCCTGCTTAAAGAGGATATTAAATGCGATTACATCATCTGCCTCTCCCACCTGGGATACCAGTATCGTAATGAAAAAATATCGGATCTGAGGCTCGCCCCCCTGTTGAACCATGTGGACCTGATCATCGGCGGACATACCCACACCTTCCTCGACAAAGCACAAGTGGTTAGAGACAAGGAAGGGAAGCCATTGATTATCAACCAGGTTGGCTGGGGCGGCGTGTTGCTCGGCAGAATAGACATAGAGTTTGAAAGAAACCGGACCAGGCATCGCTGCAATACTTGTAGTAATGAATGGGTTATGAATGGTTGAAGAAAATATGTTTTGACAATAGCCTGAATCCCATATCGTTTGGCAATTTTTCTTGACATTTGTTGATAAGGATTTCTCCTGCTTCCCTCCACGGTTTTTATCCGGCTTGGCCATACCAGCTGTATAAAAAAACGGGCCGGAGGCAAAAAATCCGGTGCGGACCGTCTTCTTAAATCTCAATTATAGTATCTTTTATGCTCCTTATGCATCAAATCGTCTGGGATAATTGTCTAAAAGCTATACGCGATGCAATTCCGGAGCAAAGTTTCAGAACCTGGTTTGAGCCAGTAAAGCCACTCAAGCTTGAAGATGATGTACTGACCATCCAGGTACCCAATAAGTTTTTTTACGAATGGATCGAGGAGCATTACCTGGGCATACTCAAAAAAAGCATCCGACATGAGATTGGCAAGCAGGGTCGCCTCGAATATTTTATACCGATGGAAAATCAGACCCGCAGTTCCGCGGGTGAGCCCAGTTTTCCAAAATCCCTTGATTCCAGCCATATCGTCAATCCCTTTGTGATCCCTGGCATCCGCAAAGCGAAGGTAGAATCCAATCTCCACCCCGATTACCGCATGTCGAATTATGTGGAAGGGGATTGTAATAAACTGGCCAGGGCTGCCGGCATCGCCATCGCCCGCAAACCAGGGGGTACGGCTTTCAACCCACTCTTCGTCTACGGCGCCGTTGGTTTGGGCAAAACCCACCTCGTCCAGGCCATTGGCAACGAAATCCTGGTCCATCAACCCGAAAAGAATGTATTGTACATCAGTTCCGAAAAATTCACTCAGCAGGTCATTCAATCCATAAAAAACAATGCCATCGATGACTTTATGGCATTTTTCCACAACCTGGACGTCCTGATCATCGACGATATACAGTTTCTGGCCAACCGGACCAAAACCCAGGAAATCTTCTTCCATATTTTCAACAACATGCACCAGGTTGGTAAACAGATCATCATCAGCTCCGACCGGCCACCCAAGGACCTGCAGGATATAGAAGAACGATTGGTATCCCGGTTCAAATGGGGGCTAAGCGCCGATATCCAGGCTCCCGATTTCGAAACCCGAATGGCTATCCTGGATGCAAAATCACAACTTGAAGAAATTCAGTTGCCTTATCCCGTACAGGAACTGATTTGCCACAACATCAAAGAAAGTGTCCGAGAACTGGAAGGTGTCCTGATATCGCTCGCCGCACAGGCTTCACTCAATCAGAGGCAGATCGATTTGCTTCTGGCCAAGGAAGTGATTGAAAAATTTGTACGCAATTATTCCAGGGAAATCACCCTTGACCAGATCCAGAAACTGGTAGCCGAACATTTTAATCTCAAGGAAGAATACCTGCAGAGCAGAACCCGAAAACGCAGCGTGGTGATCGCACGACAATTGTCGATGTATCTTGCCAAAAACCTTACTACCTACTCGCTGGCCAAGATTGGCGGAACCTTCGGGGGCCGGGATCATTCCACAGTCATTTATTCGGTAAAGACCATCAAAGACCTGCTGGATACCGACGATGCCTTCCGGACAACCGTATCGGAGCTGGAGAAGAAGATCAAGATGAGTATGGCGGTTTAGGGGTCAGCCCTCAGTAGTCAGGAGTCAGTGGTCAGAGGTTGGTGCTCGGCAGGATAAACAACTTTTATTATTTTGGCTGGATGTTGTTCCGTACTTCCGCCATTATTGGTGTTTTCATTCTTGGGTGCTTCCCTTCAGCACCAGGACAATCGGTGGTTCCGGAATCAGGGAATCGCAAGATCAAAATCAGTCCCCTTGTACCGATAAAAAGTTATGCTTTCAGCCTTAAGGAGGTAAAACTTTTGCCGGGGAGCCCGTTTTATCAGGCACGGAGAATGGATAGCGCATATTTAAACCTGCTTTCGCCGGACCGGCTGCTTTCCCGTTTTCGATTAAATGCGGGTCTTACGCCCAGAGACTCCATATACGGCGGATGGGAAAGCGGAGGCTTGTCTGGCCATACCCTGGGCCACTATTTGTCAGCCTGCGCCATGATGTATGCTTCCACCGGGGACGCGGCCCTCAAGAAAAACCTGGATTATACCATCCGGGAGCTTGAGCTCATCCAGGCAGCCAGGAAAACAGGATATCTCGGGGCCATTCCCAATGAAGATTCCGTGTTTCTGAATGTATCCAAAGGAATGATCCGGGCCTCGGGCTTTGATCTGAACGGAGCCTGGAGCCCCTGGTACACGGTGCATAAAATCATGGCCGGACTCTGTGATGCCTATACCCATGCGGACAACCGTCGGGCGCTGAAGGTGGTGATAAGGATGGCAGACTGGGTGCATCAGACCATTGCCCATCTCCCCGACTCCACGCGGCTCCGGATGCTCGATTGCGAATACGGAGGAATGAATGACGTATTGGCCAACATTTATTCCTTTACCGGAAATAAAAAGTACCTGGACCTTTCTTACCTGTTTTATGATGAATTCGTCATGGGCAAACTGGCCCAGGGCATTGATCCCATGCCCGGCAAACACGCCAATACCAATGTACCTAAAGCAATCGGGAGCGCCCGCCAGTATGAACTCACGGGCCAAGCCCGTGACCATAAAATCGCCGACTTTTTCTGGAATACCATGGTGAATCATCACAGCTATGTCATTGGGGGCAACAGCAATTATGAATACTGCGGAGAACCGGACCAGCTTTTCGACCGGTTGAGCGACAATACCTGTGAAACCTGCAATACCTACAACATGCTTAAGCTCACGCGGCACCTCTTTGCCTGGTCCCCGGATTCCAGGTATATGGATTATTATGAAAGGGCGCTTTACAACCACATCCTTGCATCACAAAACCCGGAAAACGGCATGATGTGTTATTTCGTGCCCCTGCGGATGGGAGCCGAAAAAACTTTCAGCGATACCTTCAATACCTTTACCTGCTGTGTGGGCAGCGGCATGGAAAACCATTCCAAATACAATGAACAGATATACAGTCATGACGGAATGAAGGTCTTGTATGTAAACCTGTTCATCCCTTCTGCCATCCACTGGAAATCCAGGAAACTCTTGCTTGAACAACAAACCCATTTCCCCGAACAGGATGAGGTGGATTTTATTTTGAAATCAAATCCGAAGCCCGGCACCACCATCGCCATCCGCCAGCCTTTTTGGTCAAAAAAAACAAAAATAAGCATCAATCATAAACCGGTTTTTCAGCTGGACCAGAAGGACGGATACCTGTTCCTGGATCATGCCTGGAAAAAAGGGGACCATATCCGGTTCAGTTTGGAAAAGACCATATATACCGAACCGATGCCGGACCGTTCCGACCGGATAGCCATAAAATATGGCCCCCTCGTGCTTGCAGGTGTACTTGGGGATTCCAGTCCCTCCGAATCTGAAATTCCGGTCCTGGTCACTGAAACCAGGGATCCCAACCATTGGATTGCCCGGGAGGATGGCGTTTTGGCCTTCAGGCTGACCGGGACAAGGCCATTCGCAATTCCACTGAAGCCCTTTTACCAGGTGTACGACCAGCATTACAATGTCTATTTTGATTATTTCACCGAAACCCAATACGATCTGCGGCTCAAGGATTACCAGGCAGCCCTGGACCAACAGAAAGCTCTTGACTTGCGCACCGTTGATTATTTTCAACCGGGTAAACCGGAAGATGAAGACAGCCATGGGCTGCGGCACAGTGACCGATCGTATGTGGGTGAGGCTTTAGGGCGGCCAGGCAGGGAAGCCCGTGCCGGTCATTATTATGAATTCCGGATGAAAACAGATCCCGGCTTGCCAAACCAACTGGTCCTGACTTATCTGGGCGATGACAAAAACCGATCCTGGGACATCCTGGTAAATGGTCACACCTTGACGACGGTGCACTGGCCAGGGGGCAGTTCCGGTAAATTTTACGACGTATACTATGACCTTCCTGCGGCTTTGATTTCCAGCCCAGAGATCCTGATCCGGATCGAAGCCAACCAGGGCAAAACGGCAGGGAGGATCTTCGGAGCGAGAACCATCCGGACTCGGTAACTTACTGTTCCGCCTTGGATTTTTCTTCCCGGTAAAAAATCTTACTGACTATTTTCCATCCTTCCGAAGTTTTCAGCAGGCTCATGATATCATGAAAATAAAAAGAAGGATATTCAATGGTCAGCTTGGCTGTGGCCGCATCGCCATAGACCTGGATGGATTCAATTTTTGTTTTCCGGTTTTGCCTGACCCCGTTATTACGGGCGCGGGCCATAAAATCACGAAGCGAAACATTCATCAGCGTGTCGTTGCGCATATACCTCATTTGCCCATCCGGTGCAAAGGCTTTGGAAAAAAGCAGACTGTCCCCCAGGGTACCTCCATCCAGATAATAAGTGCATACCTCCTGAATTTCCCGGATGGTCCCTAGATCGGTCTGGGCCGGAAGGCGACAAACACATGAAGCGGCCAGGATAAAAATGAAAATTTTAAATTTCATGTTTAAAGAATTGAAGTAAAAAAAAAGCCTCAGCAGATATTCGGGATATCCATCGAGGCTTTCAAATAAATTGTAATTAATCAGGTTTTCGCTTTCTCAGCTGCCTTTTGCATCGGGTTGACGCCTGGCGCAGGAGTCACTTGTTTTTGTTTGAATATTTTAAACCGGCTCGGTTCGGGAATGGGTTTTTCTTCACCATAACTGTTGTTGCTTTCATCGATATCCGCCGTTTCGCGGTAAGGATCGAGTTTGATGCTGGCCACTTCTTTGTCTTTTACAAAAGCCTTGGTGATCTTGTTTTCATTGTAACGCCAGACCTGGGCCGGAATGCGCTGAATCTCTGAGCTGCCATCCTTGTATTTCCATTCCAGGATGATGGGCATGACCAGGCCGCCTTTATTGCTGAACGTGATTTCATACAGATGTTTATTCGCGTATTTCCTTTTTGCCTCCGCATCCAGGGTATCCTGGTTCGCAGTGAGGATCACCGGATACTGAGTGGTGTCGTATTTGGCAATATCCCGGGCATATTTCCAATAAAAGTCACGAAGCGAGGTATCCCGGTCGGTTACGAAGACGATATTGCTGTCCTGCCGGTTGCGGATTTTAGAAAGGTCTTCGAAATCATTTACATCTGGTTTGGCCAGTGGCCTCAATACTGCGGTATCCGTCAGCCTGGCAGGACGGGCGTTGACATCAGCTGTGGCGTATTTTACGGTATCGATCGAAATATCGGCCGCATCAATGCTGTAAAACCAGCCCCTCCAGAACCAGTCCAGGTCTTCCCCGCTGGCATCTTCCATGGTGCGGAAAAAATCAGCCGGAGTGGGGTGCTTGAATGCCCAGCGGCGGGCATATTCCTTAAAGGCCTGGTCAAACAATTCCCTGCCCATAATGGTCTCCCGCAGGATATTCAGCCCGGTAGCCACCTTGCTGTAGGCATTCGGGCCGAAACCTATGATGTTCTCGGAATTTGTCATGATGGGCTCCAACCGGTCTTTAGGCCATTTCATGTATTCTACAATGGTATGTGGCGGGCCGCCGTCGGAGGGAAATTTATTGTCCCAGAGTTCCTGGGTAATGTATTGCATATAGGAATTCAGACCCTCGTCCATCCAGGTCCACTGGCGTTCGTCACTGTTGATGATCATGGGAAAAAAGTTGTGGCCAACCTCGTGGATAATGACCAGAATGGCGGCATTTTTGTTCCCTTCGGAATAAGTCCCGTCTTTTTCGGCCCTGCCCGGATTAAAACAGATCATGGGATATTCCATTCCATTGGCGGCTTCCACACTCTGGGCTACCGGGTAAGGATAAGGAATGGTAAAGTCCGAATACGTTTTGATGGTATGGGCCACCGCTTTGGTGGAATATTTGCTGTAAATCGGATAGGCTTCCTTGGCATAGAAGCTCATGCACATCACTTTTTTATTGTTCACCTGGATGGGCAGGGCATCCCATACAAACCGCCTGGAAGAAGTCCAGGCAAAATCCCTCACATTGTCGGCTTTAAAAATCCAGGTCTTTTTTGCTTTGCTTTTGTTTTGGGAAGCGGCAAGCGCTTCATCCAGGGTGACGATCTGCACCGGTTCTTTCGCGGTCTGGGCTTTTTGCCATCGAAGTTTTTGGGTGGGTGTAAGATTGGTCATATAACTGAGGCATTCACCGGTAGAGCCCACTACATGATCAGCAGGAACGGTCATTTGCACTTTAAAATTGCCGAAGGACACCGTAAACTCGCCCCTGCCGGTAAACTGGTGGTTTTGCCAGCCAATCTCATCGCCGTATTTGCAAAGGCGGGGATACCACTGTGCAATGGTAAAAATATGGTTTCCGTCTTCCTGAAAATATTCATAACCTCCACGGGCATTCTGAAAACGATTGAAGTCCAGGCGGTCCACCAGTTTATAACTCCAGTCGATTTTAAAGACAAAAACACTATTGGGTTTAAGCGGTACGGGCAGGTTGACCTTCATCATGGTTTTATTCAGGGTATAAACCAGTGGTTTGCCCGTGGCATCCACGATTTTATGGATGATATGACCGTACCCATTATCTGTTTTGTATTCCTCCACCCGGTCGAGCACCTTGTCGGTCAAAGCCTGGGGCATATTGCTGGTATTTTGGTAATTGGCATTATTTACCGAACTGTGTTGATTTTCATCCAGTTGAAGCCAGAGGTAATTCAGCACATCCGGCGAATTGTTGAAATAGGTGATCGTCTCAGACCCGGTCAGCTTTTGTTTCTCTTCGTCCAGTTCGCATTTAATGTCATAATCTACCCTTTGTTGCCAGTATTTAGGGCCGGGGGCTCCGCTTGCGGAACGGTATTCGTTTGGGGTGGGCAGGATGGTGCCCAGTTGCTCGAATTTATTCCCATGGTTTGAAGTGGACTGTGCTGAGGACAGCCAGGCATATCCTGCCAGGCAAGCGATCAGCCAGAGCCTACTTTTGATCCTTGAAAGTTTCATATGATTTTCGATTAAGTTTTTTGCAAATTTCGGAAAAAACGGCCATCCGGGGGATAGAATTACATTATAAGATAAAAAGGCCGGCAATCAGCCGCCGCCCGGGTACTTTGAGGACCGAAGATTTTTTCCATGATACAAAATAAAACCGGTCAATTGGTATTCCGATCCCTCAAAAAGGGGGATAATTTATTTTTCGGGGGGACCCATTCAAGCAACCGGACCGGTGTCCCAGGATGAATGCCAATCCCTTCTGAGTCCCTCTGTTCCACCTGTTGAAGAAACAGGTTGAGGACCTGAAAGGAACCCCATAAATCCGGATCAATGGTGGGTTCCCAATGATCGAGCTCCCCTTCATCCAGATCGCTGATTGTCCACTCCCTGAATTTTGGGCCATAGCTGTATGCCAGGGAGGGCCTGTTGCTCCTTTCCTGATCTCTGAAAAGAAACCCTGCAAGGGTTTGGCGCCCGCCGCCCCAGGTCAGGATCTGGGGCCGGGATATGGGTATGGAGCGGGTACCCAGACCCTGCAGGCTGAATCCGCTCTCACGAAATGCTCCGGTGGAGGAAATCCATTTCTTCCCTCTCATGAACAAGATGTGATATTGCGGAACCCGCTCACCGGGTTCTTTCCAATAACTCGCGATGTAGGGCCTTCCAGCCAGGTCGCAGGTCATGGAAGTCTGATTGATCAGCTCGCTTTGTTGTGGGATCCGCCGGACGTACTCAGCCGTTGCCGCCGTAATCGGGAGCCGGTAAACCTGCCCGTTTGATTTTTCCCAGCGGC
>CAYOPD010000049.1:24856-29291 GCA_964405735.1 uncultured Saprospiraceae bacterium
GCTCGCGACATCCGGGGTCTCCCTCCAGGTCCAGGAAAGGTGAAGGCCGCCCTGTTTATCCACAGCCGCCTGCCAATAGGCGTTCCGTTCTCCTTCCCCATCAATGAGTACATCGTGCAGGCGGAACCAGGTCCGGGTATCGCAATCGTATTGATTGAGCACAAGGTTACCGTTCCCTGAACTGCCATCCCGGTACAGGAATAATATATTTCCATCTGGCAGGCGGTAAAACTCAGGATAGGTGACCTTGGTTTCATTTTTTCCCGTCATTGGCTGCATGGGTTCGAAATCCAGAGCGCCCGGCGACACGCTGCGTAAATAATTCAAGGGGTTGTTGTGATGATCCCAGGCGAGGTGCAGGTATCCGTGGCCATCGAGCTGGATGCTTATGCAGTTGTGCGCGTCCACTACCCTTCCTTTATATTCCAATCGTTTCCATTGCCATGCCCCTGATCCCAAAGGCCGGCGGCCTACGATCACATGGCCCGCGGTGTCGTAAAAGGAAACAAACTGAAATTGTGCATTGCTGGTAAGGGAATTTTTCCTGAATATGACGGCATTCACTGAATTGGCCGACCAGGCGGCCGGATACAGGGTGTCGATCCTTACCTGGCCTGACAGTCCGTTGACGAACAAAGACAGTATTAAACTGAACCTCAAAGACCAATCCATGGGAATCCCTGGATAAACCGGTATTTTCATTTTAATCAGGCCTTTTTATGCTTGTCCACCGAAAAATACTAAATTTGCCCTTCCAAAATTTGGCCCATTATCCGGTGAGGTGGATGAGTGGCTGAAATCAACGGTTTGCTAAACCGTCGTACGGGCTTAAACCTGTACCGAGGGTTCGAATCCCTCCCTCACCGCCAGTCAGGAAACGTCGTTGTTGGTTCGCATTTTGCTAAGGTTCGCCAGCCGGTTACCCAATCTCTTTGCGCCAAAATAATTGAATACCATGTTCATAAAGCTTTACGCCATCGCGCTTCCCGTATTTTTTGCCATTGATATGATTTGGCTGGGTGTTGTAGCCAGGAATTTTTATCGCGCACAGATCGGCGCTCTAATGAAACCGGATGTCAATTGGGCAGCGGCCATTATTTTCTATTTGATTTTCATCGCCGGCCTGGTGGTATTTGTCATTGCTCCGTCCATGGAAAAAGGTTCGTGGAAGCATGCTCTTTTATTTGGAGCGCTGTTTGGACTTGTTTGTTACGCCACCTATGATTTGACGAATTTGGCGGTTGCCAAAGATTGGCCTGTGCTGGTTACCCTTGTTGACCTGGCGTGGGGAGCGGTACTCGCAGCCTCGGTCTCAACCGTGAGTTATATCATCGCCAATAAAATCGGGTTGTGAATTATTTCTTCACCCTTGCATTAATCCTGTTTGTGTACATGAGCCTGTGGTTTTTGGTTTCTTTGATAAAAAAAAGAAACGACGTGGCAGATGTAGCCTGGGGATTGGGTTTTGTGCTTTTGGCGTGGGCTTCTTTTTTTCTGTCACGGGATTCCGGTGCGCGGGGACTGCTCGTAAATGCCCTGGTGAGCATTTGGGGATTGCGCCTGGCCTGGCATATACATTCGCGAAACAAGGGTAAAACAGAGGATTACCGGTACCTCTCGTGGCGCAAGGAGTGGGGCAAAAATTTTATCCTTCGTTCGTATTTGCAGGTATATGTATTGCAGGGATTTTTACTCTTTCTGATCGTTTTACCGGTGACCGTAATTCACAAATATCCCGCAGCAGCGCCCGGATGGTCCGATTTTTTCGGCGTTGCGGTTTGGCTTTTTGGTTTCTGTTTTGAATTAGTCGGCGATGCGCAGTTGTCTCATTTTATTAAAAATCCGGAAAACAAGGGAAAGTTGATGCAGGGCGGATTGTGGGCATATACGCGTCATCCGAATTATTTCGGCGAGGTTACCCTTTGGTGGGGAATTTGGTTGCTATCCCTTGCTGTTCCATATGGTTGGCTCACCGTTATAGGCCCTTTAACCATTACCTTTTTAATCTTGAAAGTTTCCGGAATCCCTTTGCTGGAGAAAAGGATGGCCGGGCATGTCGGGTTTGCGGAATACAAACGCAGGGTTAGTGTATTTTTTCCCTTACCACCTAAAGGCCATGAAAATAAAAACTATCCTCATTAAGGAAAAAATGCAGCAGAAACAAAAAAAGAGCCGCTCCGGGAAAGGCAACGGCTCTTTATTCTATTCCTAATAAATTGTATTCAGGGGTGATACGTGATCAGGGCTATGCGCCTGTATTTGCCCAACAGGCCATCATCCACAAAGTGCACCAGCCCTCCGTTGAGAATCACTTTTTCAATCAAATCATCCACGGCATCCTGCATGGGAAAAGGAACATGGTCCAGCCCTACGGTCAAAATGTCTTCATCTTCGGCCCCCTGGGCGGCTGGTTTCCGGTAATTTTTTTCAACAATCAGGATGCGGCCATTTTTTTCGCTTGCCTGTTTCCAGGCTTCCTTAAGCCCCATGACGAGGAGTTTTTTATTCATGGCGTCTTCGACCTGGCCGATGATTTTATGTACCCGCTCTTCCTGGATCCGTCCAAAGGATTCCGCGATCAGTTGATTCAACTCTGCTGGAGTGCTTTCCAGGTAATTGCCTTCAATATAATCTTCAATGGCATCGCCATGTTTTGTCATCTTTTTAAAATGGCCGATAAATTTTTCGCTGCCAGCCACGATCACCGGACAAGGGTGGTCTTTCAGGGCCAGGCCAAGCCCTTCATCCGCATTCTGAAGAAATAATTGCATGGCTTTATCCCTGCGCTCGCTTTTTTCGTGGTGAATCTCCACATCATGTAAGGTATTCGCCATAAAGGCCTCGATCCGGTCGGAAATATCCACATTTATTTTAGCCACATGGGCATGGGATACCAGGTAAAAGCGGATTTCATTGGCGCTGAGCAACAACAGGATGGCTTTGCTCATCACGTTCCTGTTGTAAATCAAGTCCCGGATCTCAAAACTGCTGTCAATGATGTTTTTTTCCTGGGGTTCAAAATCAAGGAAATACGTTTTCTGAAACCAGGGGGATAAAAAAATGGCCAAGCCCTGATTTAAATTTTCCGGTTTCAACTGATCAGTGACGTTTTCATACTTTTTCATCATCGAAGCCACCACATCGGCCGGATACGATTTGGCAAGTTCTTTCTCTACCTCATCCCCTTTGGTTTTCAGTTTATGTTTTAATTCAGTTCCCATCCCCACCTTTATATTAAAAGGAAAAATGACCGAGATGCTTGGGAGGTAATTTTTATGCTCGATGATCTCGGAGATTTCGGGATAATTTTTAACGTTCATAATATAGGTTTTAAACAAAACTATATTTTTTACTCCGGACACTTCCTGATCCCTGTCATCCTGGCCGGTGATAAAATTCAGGGTATAACCAGAGTCCTTTCATCCTGTTGGGATTCAAATGCCCGCATGGAGCTTTTCATCAAAAAGTTCAGCCTGTTCCGGCGCGAGGTAATATTCTTTCATCATGATAATCAAATATTTACAGGCATTAAACACCTCCCGGTTGAAATTGATCAGGGTTGAAAACTCGTCCTCGGATAAAGCGATTTCAAAACCGTCTTTATAAAAACGGCCCACCATGGAGTGGTAATGGTTTTCAAGGCCCCTGATGTTCGAAAACAATTGATCAAATACCGGTCTGTCTTCCGGACGCTGAAGGATGCCCGCAAGCTCATCAGTCAGAGCCAGAACCCTTTTACGGGTTTCCATATAAAATCCAAACTTGGCATCGTTGGAGGAATTGCTTAATAGGTCGATGTCGTGGAACGAATCCTTCATGCTTTTCAAGGCAAACATGGCATCGCGCACCGTCTCCAGCAACTGATCGATGCGGTGTAATTTTTCTTCTTCTGTCGTCAGCCTTCGAAGGCTGAACGCATAATTGCGGATTTCGCCATGCAGGTGTTTTAAGTGGTTATACCATTCCAAACGGTTCCAACCGGCCATTTTCACGGATATGCCTGGAATTTGGCCTGGTGGATTTTCCTCGCGGAATGTTTTGCGTGAAAAATACAAAACCCACTGCATCATCTGGTGCGTCCCGGTTTCCAGCGCCTCATGGGCATAGTCTCCATCGGTGACCTTCACCTCATGGATGATGTTGGATTCTTCATTATCCCTAAACGAAAATCCTTCCAGCCAGCGGCCCAGTTTTTTCAGGAAAGGCAAGAATAAAAGGGCGCAGCCCACATTGATCAGACTCTGGTAAAATACCAGGGCAACCAGGTGGTCTCCGATACCAATGACTTCGCGGATCAGGGTATGGGTTGGCCTGATCAAAACGAAGGCAACCACCAGGGTAACCGAATTAAAAACCAGGTTGCCCAGGGCCACTTTCTTTTTGATGACCGGCCCGTCCAGGGCGGCCAGCATCAGTTTGAGCGTAGTGCCCACTT
>CAYOPD010000050.1:0-28343 GCA_964405735.1 uncultured Saprospiraceae bacterium
ACTCGGAAGCCTACCTGGATACCGAATCCGTGGAATGGCAAAAGGCCGGTGACAAAGAAAAGGCGGCCCTCAAACGGCGGGCAGGCAACCTGATGATCATCGTTGACCAGTTTGAGGAATTTTTCACCAACCCGGAAAATTACCACCAGGGAGTGCCTTCCAGGGAATCAAACCTGGTCCTCAATATCCTGCTGGAAACGGCCCGGATTGCCCTGGATGAAAACCTGCCTGTCTATGTGGTTTTCACCATGCGGTCGGATTATATAGGACAATGTGCGGCCTTCCGTTCCTTACCTGAGTTCATTGGTTTTTCACAATATTTTGTGCCCCGGCTAAACCGGCTCCAGCTCCAGCAGGTGATCGAAGAGCCTGCGGAACTCAGTGGAAACCGGATTTCAAGAAGGCTCACAGAAAGGCTGATCCACGATATTGCAGAAGGGGTGGATCAATTGCCCATCCTTCAACATGCCCTCAACCAGATCTGGCACGCGGCAGAGAAAGGCCAGGAGGAAATGGACCTGATTCATTATGCCATGGTGGGTGGGATGCCGGCCTCTGACCTTCCGGAGGACCAAACCGGAAGATTCGATGCCTGGTTTGGCAAGCTTCCTGAACATATCCGGGCCTGTTACCACCGGCCCAGCCTTCAGAATGTACTGGACACCCATGCCAATAAACTGTATGAATCCGCCGAGGAATATTACGAATCCAAAACGGGCAAATCCCTTTCAGACGAAACATCCAAAACCATCATACGAACTGCCTTCAGCTGCCTCACTAAAATCGACCAGAGCCGTGCCGTGCGAAACCGGATGACCCTGAACGAAATCTGGCTGATCCTCAACCGCAAGGAAGTTGACCTGGAGACCGTAGGCCAGGTACTGAATATTTTCCGTGAGCCGGGTAATACTTTTATACGCCCCTTCATCACCGAAGATCCGGAGACCGCAAGCCTGGGTGGGGAAAATGTACTGGACATCACGCACGAAAGCCTGATACGCAACTGGGATTCCCTCAAAACCTGGGCCAAGGAAGAATACGACAGCTACCTCGTCTCCCAGGATTTTGAACAACAACTGGGACGCTGGGTGCAGAGCGGAAAATCGAATAACTTCCTGCTGTCCATTGGCCCCCTGACTTATTTTGAAAACTGGTTCAACCGGGCAAAACCAAACAGCTGGTGGATCGCCCGATACCTCCCGGATGAAGAGGATGCCGGAAAGAAAAAGGCCAAAGCCGAAACCCTGGTATCCAATGCCAATGAATTCCTGGACAAGAGCGCCCAAAAACACATCATCACCCGGACCGTGATGAAACTTGGGCCTAAAAAAATCGCGGCTGCCCTCGCCGCCCTGGTGATTCTCACGTTGAGCTCCTTTGCCGTCACCGGCTATCTCAAACAGCGAAACAGCGCCATTCTTCAGAATATTAAAAAACAAACCGTGGAACTGGCCAACAATTCAAAACTAGGCCTCGAGTTTACTGGTAATGTAATCGCACAACAGCTCCAAAATGGCAATCTTTCCGTGCCTGAACTGGTAGAATCCATCCACAACCCTCTTCAAAAAATTCATATAAGCACCGGGGTTGCCAAACTTTTAATTTTACAAGGAAAGGATCAGCCTGCCTTAGAGATCCTTCAATGCTTAAAGACATCGGATAGTTTATTGGCGATTACAGGAGCTCCTTCCGGCGATGCGGATCCGCTATCCATTCTTAAAGAACAGAACAATCTGGGCGTTTCCCTAGGATTTGCTATTCTCCATTCGAGGAAGCCGGAATTGGAAGATCTGGCCCGGAAAAACGCACGCAGAACTGCCGATTGGGTTTTAAAGATTTTGAAAGAACAACCCGAATCCTTTAATGAGATCCGGGAACTCACGTTCGCGCTTGAATTTGCATTGAATTACAAAGCCCTGGATCAGAGCGAAATTGACCAGCTCATTGTTTTGCTTTCCCCCTTCGACCCCGCCGGCCAATCGGATTGGGTTAAAAAGAATTTCGCCCTCGATATTTTACAGATCAGGGGCAGTCAGGACTATGGTTTCCGTCACAATGGCCTCTACCAGGAGCTTGCTTATCTCTATGCGGCAAGGGGGAACCATGAAAAGGCCTTATGGTGTGTGGATTCGCTGCTGTTTCATAACCAGAGCTACCTTGAAAATGATTATGAGACCAGCATCGACAACGCGACAAACATTACAGCGGTATTCCACACCTATGACCGGCTCCTGTCTATGGAACAGTTTGTCGCAGGCTATTGTGACAGAAAAAAAATACATGCATCGGAATTTTATGAACGGTTGATTTCCCGCACCCTGCTGAGTCATAATGTGACTGATCATTTGAATTATTACAGCGTGAGTGGCCAGGGTTATTCAAACCTGAATTTGAAATTTTGTTCAGATGAGCTGATCGCCTACCTGTATGGGAGACAAAGAGCTGCCATTCAAACCCTATCCAATATCGACCAGCTCAATATGTCCCTGGCTTTGGCGTATAAAAATGAAGCTGTTGTGACCGACTTTCGTTCCAGCCTGCGTGGCCATCCGGTTCCTGTCCGGATGACGGACTCCTTGTTCCGGTTGTCCCTGGATCATTTCAGAAAGGTTTCCCAGGATTATTTATCCGGGATAGTTTCTGTTGTGAACAGCTCCGCTGTGGACCGGATAGACATACCCTACAGGAACTTTTTCCTTTACCCGGATTATTTCGTACCCTTCCATCCCTTTGAGCCAAGGAGTTATGTGTTTCCTTATAATTCCCCTGCCTTTGTCGATTTTATCCTGCGCCACGATCTGTTTAATGAATTATACCGGTCTGAAGTCGATGTGCGGCCCATTGAAAACTGGTTGATGTTTTACAATGCCACCCAGATATCAAAAGACTATTTTATGAAAGAGGCCATACCTTATGAAGCCCTGGCAGGACTGGCACAAAATCTGGAAAAAAGCGGACTAGGCCAGCGCATGGACCTCAACGTACTTTATCTGCACCTGGGAATCGCCGCGATGAAAAAGGGGGACACTGCCAGTGCCCGGCTCCACTATGCAAACCTGCAGCCAGAAAAAGTGTTGAACGCCTTCCAGTACAAGGGAATGAATTTTCTGAATCAGTACTCTTTTGAACAATACGCACTTGCCATCGGTCAACTTTTTACCGGAGGGATGGATCAAAAGGCATTGGAACTGGTCCGCGTATTCAGAAAACCGGTAAACCGCTCTTCCATTTATGGTTTTATCGCTCAGCAACTTTTGCTCGAAAATAAAAACAGGGACTTGGCTTTGCGGCTCATGGATTCGGCCCGGGCCGAAATGGGCAAGATTGATAATCCGGCCGTTTTCCAGCCCAACAGACATCAGCTGGCCATAGCCCTTATGCTGGCTGATCCCGACCGGAACGAAGATGCAGCCAATAAGATCATAAAAAATTCACCCGGCAAACTGGAAGCCTTGACCCGCTTCGCCACGGCCCATGCCCTGAATGACCACCTCTACAAAGCCTGGCTTGAAATCCCTTCCGATCTTTCAGATGAAGACCGGGGCTGGTTTTTTTACCGGATCCTGATTGGATACAACCACCGTTTTGAACGCAAAGCCGCCTGGAAAAAATTTGAGGACAATACGCTTTTTGCCGACCGTTTTTTTCTTCCTTATATAAACGAAAATGATTAAACCGGACTTCATGCTTCAGCAAACCATCTGTCCGTATCCGGGCCTGAGGTCGTTTACCGAGGAAGAAAGCCTTTATTTTAAAGGCAGGGACCAGCAAATTGACCAGATCAGTTCCCTGCTGGAACAAAAAAAGTTTTTGATGGTTACCGGGGCTTCCGGAGAGGGCAAATCTTCCCTGATCTATGCCGGCCTGGTACCCAATGCCCGTGCGGGCTTCTTCAAGGCAAAATACTCCAATTGGGTGGTGGCCGATTTCAGGCCAGAGCGAAGCCCGGTCAAAAACATGGCCCTGGCCCTGGCGGATAAATTCGACCTGTCCCCGGCTACCGTGGAAACCGAATTGAGAAGAGGGTACTCTTCGTTGATTGACCTTTATACCAATTCTTCCTTTTATGCTGATGAGGAAGATGAATCCTGGAACAGCCTTTCAGCGGATGAACAAAAACAAAAAAAGAGGCAATCCGCGAACCTGCTTATCCTGCTGGACCAGTTTGAAGAGTTTTTTACCAATCCGGAAAACTTTTTTAACGAAGCTCCCTCCCAGGATGCCCAGGTGGTTGTAAACCTCGTGCTGGAAACTGCCCGGATCGCCCTTAAAAGAAACCTGCCGGTTTACATTGTCTGCACCATGCGGTCTGATTATATCGGTCAGTGTTCGGCTTTCCGGGGTTTGCCGGAATACATCGGCTTTTCCCAGTTTTTTGTGCCCCGGCTTAAACGAAGGGATTTAAAACTGGTCATTGAAGAACCCGCCATCCTGAGCGGCAACCGGATCACCCAAAGGCTGATCGAACGTCTGGTGTACGACCTGGCCGAAGGCATCGATCAACTGCCTATTTTGCAGCATGCCCTCAGCCAGGTTTGGCTTTCCGCTGACCATGGGAGGCAGGAAATGGACCTGATCCATTATGCCATGGTCGGAGGCATGCCCGCGGATGAACTTCCGGATGAAGATCAGGCTCGTTTTTCAAAGTGGATCGGTTCCCTCCCGGAATATAAAAAAACCTATTTCGCAGATACCGGCCTGCAGAAGATCATTGAAATCCACGCCAATTCATTGTATGAAAGTGCCTGGGATTATTACCAGAGCCAGAATCCTTCAAAACCCATTACCCGGCAAGAGACCAAAAGGATCATCGCCCTGGCTTTTGCCTGCCTGACTAAGATCGATCACAGCCGCGCTGTGCGCAACCGGATGAGCCTTGCTGAAATTACGGCCATCATCAATCTTCCCCATATCGACGCGACGACGGTCGGAAAGGTGCTCAACATCTACCGGGAAGAAGAAAATGCTTTTGTCCGCCCCTTCAAAACCGGAGAACCGGATACTCATACCCTATCTCCGGATTCTGTGCTGGACATCACCCATGAAAGCCTGATCCGGAACTGGAACAAACTCATTCAATGGGCTAATAAAGAATTTGAATACTACACCACCTGGCTGGATTTCCGAAAACAAATGGATCGCTGGACGGGAAGCGGCAAGGATTCCGGATACCTTTTGCCGATCGGGCCCCTGACTTATTTTGAAAACTGGTATAATAACTGCAAGCCCAATACCGGATGGATCAAGAGGTATGAAGAAGTCACGGACGAGCCGGAGAAAGCAGAAAACAATGCCCATGAATTACTGGCCAATACCCGTGATTTTCTAAAACAAAGCGCTTCCGGGGTCCGCTTTACCCGTGCTTTTATGAAGTATGGGCCAAAACGCATTGGGGTTGGCCTGGCCATTCTTTTTATGCTTGGCCTCAGCGGATTCTACTGGTACGATGCGGGGCAGAAACAAAATCACCGGGTCATTGCCAAAGTCCGCGCACAAGGCGCAGAATTGCTCAAAAGCGAGGAAGTAGCTTTACAGGCAAAGGCGCTCTACCTGCTGAGCAACGAGCGATACCGTTCCGGGTCCCTGATGCCCCATCTCCGTTCACTTCGTCCCAAGGAGGGTTTAAACAATGCGGTTGAAATTTATAAACAACTCCTTAAGCTGGATAAAAAGCAGGAATTCGGACTAAAAAACGGACTGACGGATTTAATTGATTCTTTGTATGTTCAGGTGCGGCTGTCTGAAACGGATAATTATTATCTCATCACCAAACTGAATGAGTATACTATTTTACTCTCCTACGACCAGTATTACAGACCCGATGTTCGGCTCAACAAAAAACTTACCCGGGCAACCGGATATGGACACGAACTGACCGGAAAATATTTTACTCAGCCGGAACTGGCCAGCCCGACCACGGGCACAGAATTGAATTGCAGCATTCAAAACTGGTTAACTTTCGGAGAGGCCGGTGAAGAAAAGATCAGTACTCTCCTGAACCAGATTTCCCCATTTGAAAACGAAAAAGCAGCCAAGGTATTCAATGCTTATTATGCCAAGGGGAATTATGAAACCAATGGAAGAATTGCCAACGATTACAACGGAGGATATCATACCCTCGCCTCGCTCTATGCCGCTCTTGGAAATGCAGACAGAGTCCTTTCCTGCTTTGAATTCCTTCGCCAGAGCGGACAGAATGATTATTTCACCGGCAGCCTGTTTAATAATTACACGCATATTCTCGGGATTTTCCACCAATTCGGGCACCGGGAAAAGGCGGCAAAATTGATTTCCTGGCTTGGACAGTATTATCCAACCAATACTCCACTGACCATACACCGCAACGCGGTCATCCGCTCGGGTTATATCTGCCACCTTTACCGGGTCAATATCGACAAAGGCATTCTCCGGTCTTACAGGGGGTATCTTTTCCCAAATTTATGCCTTTCCCGGAGGGACGTTTTTGAGTCCTTGAACCAGGATTACATGGCCCTGATCCAGCAGGTCAAGGAGCCGAATGAACGGAATTATCTGCTCTCCCTGAATTATAAGCGGGTTGCCATGTTTGACGATAAACTGGCTTTTGACCGCGGCCTTCCGGCAGACACGGCCCGTCTCAATGAATGGCTTGGAAAATCGGTCGCTCATTTCAGGTCTATTTCCCCGGCATACCTTCAGGAAACCGTTTCTTCCACGGTCCCCTATTTTTCGGACGGAGTAAGGACCCGGCAGATCAGCCGGAAACAACTGTTGATCTATCCGGATTATATGGATGGCTGGTTCAGCTGGACATACCATACCGATCTGTTTTTTAAGTACCTTCTAAAAAATAATCTCCTGGCGGAATATTACCCGACGGCACAAGACCTGAATGCCATCCACCTCTGGCTGGCGAAGGCCCATGAAGTCAAGCCGGGCATAGTCAATGTCGCCTATGACAATGACTACGTGCTCCCCGGGGACGTCCTGGAGGCTATACGGGCTTTTGTGGAACAACACCCCCAGGGTAAACAATTTGATGGCAACCTGTTGAACCTGATACTGGCCAACCGGGCTTTTGGGCACAACGACACCCTCAAAGGAATGGAATATTATCAGGCCTTAGACCCTTCCGCCTTCTCCCGCTCGTCCAACCGTTACGAATACCTTGAAAAAACCTTTTTCCTGAACCAGATGAAGGATCTTGCAGCTAACCTGGCCAATGCAGGACGGATGCAGGAAGCCATCAGTATAGCCGAACGATTTGAAGACAACAATCAAAAAGCCCTGGCATACATGTTTATGAGCGGGCGTTTGTTCCAGGAAACAAACCCCCAATCCTTCGTTTGCCTGGATTCCGTATTCTCCAAAATGAAAGACATAGACTTCAGCCTATTTAACGGACCCGTGGTGGATGTTCGTTACCGGTTGGTGCGACTGCTGGGCCGGATTGGAAGTGACCGGATCAATCAGAGGGCAAGGGAGATCATGCGTTTGCTTCCCGAAGGGCCAAAAACCCTGGCTCTGAACCTGATGATCCTGGGCGTAACCAGGGAAGGGAATTTTTACCGAGCCCTGACTTCCATACCCGATCGGTTGACCGAAGCGGAAGAACTGGCCTGCCGAACCCTGATCGTAAATGAAGCGGCTACCAAAACGGAAAGCCCTGAACAAAATAGGATTTGGGCTTCATTGGATCGCTGGTTTGATTATTTTTCCAATTATGTGTACTACATCCCCAACTGATGAGCCGGTACCTTACATATTACTACCTCTTGTTTTTTCTCCTGGTCACCGGGGCTTTTGCCTCCATGGCGCAAAATGCGTATGGAATGACCCTGTTGGGCATCGCAGCGACCTGTTTCGCCCTTCTTTTCGCGATTCAATGGCTGCGGGCCTGGAACAGAAAGGGAAAAAATTGGCTAACGCTTACTGAATTAACCTGCCTGTTCCTGCTATCTGCCTTGATGGCCTTGCGGGTGTTCAATATCCATTTTCAATCGGTCGAGGCCATCTTCACCAGCACTGTGCTCTTGCTGGCCATCGTCTATGCCATCCGCCTGGCCCGGTGCTTTATACCCGAAACACGGGTTGCAGGAAAACTCTCCTGGTTGGTTTTATTCTATTACCTAAGTGTGATTTTATTTCTGCTGGCGGCTTCTTTAGCACCCCTGATCCCCGGTGCAGTGGCTCCCTCAGGCATCATGGCATTTGTTCTATTGCTTTTGTTTGTTATTGGCAGCTGGGTATCCAGGGACCAGATCGTAGAGGGAGAAAAAATTTCTGGTTTTCAGTTCGTCGGCAGGTTCAAAGACCGATCTGCACTCCTTCTTTCCTTGTTTTTATTGTTTACCCTTTATACCGGCCTGACGCGCCTCGGCTGGTTGCCTAAAATGTATACCAGCGTTTACCCACAGACCTACTACCAGTTGCTCAATCAGGCCGAATCGGGCACCGAAAATCCGGTGAATGGAAAATACCGGTACGAAGCCTTCAAGGAAGGATATGACCGGTTCGCGGAGAAACATCTGAAGAATTAAAATAATTGGATGAAGCTGAATTTTTTTCCTGGCTGGCTAACTGGTTTACTGGCTAACTGGTTTACTGGCTAACTTAGCACCATGATGCTGTCCTTGCTACTTTTAATATTTGGTTTTGTCCTGCTGATCAAAGGAGCCCAATACCTGGTGGGTGGTGCTTCATCCATTGCAAGACAGAAAGGGATATCAAACCTTGTGATTGGATTGACCGTGGTTGCATTCGGGACTTCCATGCCCGAAATGACCGTGAGCCTGGTTGCCGCTTTGGAAGGGAGGAACGACGCCTCGTTTGGAAACGTAATCGGGAGTAATAATTTTAATTTGTTTTTTATCCTTGGCCTTACCGGATTGATCTATCCTCTTGCGGTGCACCGGGATACCGTAAGCAAGGAGATACCCATGTCCCTGGGCCTGGCTTGCCTGTTGTTGGTCCTCGTCAATGATACCTTTTTAGACCTCGGCTCTGCCGGCCAGGATATCCTGTCCCGGATGGATGCCCTGATTTTACTGCTGACTTTCGCAGGGTTTTTATATTATATCTATATCAACACAAAAAAAAACCCGGAATCGGAAGTCGCCGTTGAGGTCAGGCCTTATTCCATATCAAAATCTGTTGGTTTCATCATCCTGGGCCTGGCAGGCCTGATCGGCGGGGGCAAACTGGTAGTGGACAGTGCCGTGACCATTGCCCAGTCCCTGGGTTTAAGTGAACGGATCATCGGGCTCACCATTTTGGCTATTGGAACCTCCCTGCCCGAACTGGTAACCTCTGCGGTAGCTGCCTGGCGCAAACACGACGATATCGCTATCGGAAACGTGGTTGGATCCAATATTTTTAATATTTCCCTTATCCTGGGCATGACCGGAATGATCCACCCCATATCCTACAATACGTCCATGAACCGGGATATCCTGCTTCTGATTTGCGGGACTATTGCCCTGATCTTCTTTCTGTTTATTTTCACCCGGCACAAACTGGAAAGGTGGAAAGCTTTTTTAATGCTTGCCAGCTATATCGGGTATACGGCATACCTGGTGAAGGAAGGATGAAAAAAGTTTGCACTTAAACTACTGACCACTTATTTCACCTCTCCCTGGTACTTATCAAACCAGGATAATGATTCTTTCATCAATTCTTGCCTGGGCACCAGGTGTCCTCCTTCATAAATGATGATTTTTTTATCTTTTTCGGGAGTGCCGATCAATTTAAACATGGGTTTTTGAGAGGTTTCTACTGGGAAAAAAGTATCGTTCTTGCCGTTGAGCATCAATACCGGAATTCTGACCCGGGGCAGAAAGTTCAACGGATCGACTTCGGGAAATGTTTTCTGCATCATCAAACCTCCAACATGGAAAACGGCTGCCTTAAACCTGGTTTCCGCGGCACACATAATGCCACCCATGGCGCTGCCCCAACTGTATCCATAATATCCCAATTTCTGAACATCCATCTCCTTACGGGTTTCCAGGTAATCCAGGGAGCGGCTGATGTCCTGCATCCAGGATATGACGTGGTCCCTGTAAAACTTGGTTTCCGCCTGTAAATCGGAGCTCAGCTCATCCCCGCGCTCAAAGGTCCCCTTAAATACAGGATACAATACAGCCCTTCCGCTTTTAAGAATGAAATCGAAGGAGCGTGAGGATGAATTGCCTGAGTTCGCTAAAAATTTTCTTTCAAAGATGACGCCGGAGCCGGGAAAAAATACAACGGTTTGATAAGGCGGAGCATGGTCTTTAGGAAGGAACAAATAAAACGTCAGTCTTTCGTTATTGTAAGCTGCATCCAATTCAACCTTCTCAATTCTCCACTGACTGCTGTCAGCCATCGGAGTCACCACCGGATTAAACGGAGAACGATCGTAAGCATATTGACGCAGCAGGATATTGAAGGATTCATCATCCACCGGTTTTTCAGTAGAATAATCCCTGAAGGCGAAATCAACCTGGCGATTTAATTCGTCCAGAGTGGTATCCGACAGGAATGCGATCATGCATCTGAATCCATTAGACGGCGAACGGTCCATTTCTGGTTGCAGGTAGGCATCGTTGTAGGCATAGGTAGGATCGTTCCATCCTCCCCCCAAAATAAACCGTTGCCCCTTTTTATTGCTTTCATTGGAACACCACTCCCGGACATTACCCGCGATATCATATACTCCCCAGTTACTTAGCCCATCCAGGCTGCCTCCCGCAACTGTACCCTGCCCGCTAAAATTACTTTTGGGAATTATACCCCAGGTGTTAAAGGTATTGGCCACCATAGACCAATGATATACCGTAGGCAAACTTTTACCCGCAAATTCGGCATAAGCCATGGCCTCAAACCATGAAACTCCGGCAACCGGATGATCCTCCTTCCCATCGGGAAATGTTCCCGCTTCCCAGGTAGAGGGTCCCGGGCGGCCGGTCTTATCAACAAACAGGGCCATAGCCTGTTCGAAGGTGGCAGCATTGCCCGCATATAGCGTATGGGGCCAGTATCGGCTGTCCTGGTAACCCCCTGCATCTACAAACTTCTTATATTCTTTATTGCTGACTTCATATTTGTCCATTAAAAATTCGCCGACCTGTTTCCCACCATGTTGTTCAAGACCGACAATATTCATGCCCGCTTCGGAAGCGGGGACTTTGACCATATTTTCATTGTAACTGCCTGTACTGTCCAGGTCCAGGCTGCGCACCCTGGGGTTATAGATCGTAATGAATCCGGGTTTCTCTATTTTGACACGGGTAAATCCCCTCGGAAACCATATGTTGGAGAGTGGCGTGGTCCCCAACTCCTTCCATTCCCCATCTACCTCATCGTAATCCTTCCAGAACACGTGCGCACCGGCAGGGCGTGTTTCAAATGTAACCGAAACGGCAACGGACGGCCAAAGCTTCAATAAAGCTGAATCCCTTGGTATATATTTGTTTGCGGCATTGGCCAGATCAAATGCCCTTGTGGGGATGATGCCGTTTTCGTCAACCATTTTTTGGATCTGCGGGATCCAGTCTTTCCGGGCGGTTCGTTTCTTCATCCATCCCGGGACCACGGCGGTCCCGATCCCCCCAATCAGCAGGAGGGGCAAGAGCCACTGAAGTAAAAAATATTTTTTCCTTTTCAGGGATTTAAACCGGGTGTATTTTATTCCTTTTCCTTCGAGCCGTTTTTTCAGCGGAACCTTTAATCCCGGGTTGTTTACCGCATAGATTTCCACGGGTTCTTTCACATTTTTGAGAATGTATTTCCCGAGGGAAACAGTCTGGATATCCGTTTGATTTTTAATGTCATCGTAAACTTTGGCTGAAATAAAGATACTCCCCGGGAGCGCCAGGGATTCCAGCCTCGAAGCGATATTGACCCCGTCGCCAAACACATCATCCTCCTCGAATATGACATCCGCCTGGTGAATGCCGATTCGCAGGGGCACCGGGGGAGACTCCAGCATATTATATTGTACCACCAGGGCCGCCCGGATGGAATCAATGGCGCTCTTAAAACTGCAAAGTGCACCGTCGCCGGTATATTTTACGATCCGCCCCCCATAAAGTTTAACTTCAGTCTCCAGACATTTCTTAAGTTTTTCCCTGTACTTCATAGCCATTCTCTCATCTTCCTGCATGATGGCAGTGAAGCCCATGATGTCTGCAAAGAGGATGGCGGCAAGCTGATGGGTTTGTGGCATGGTTTAATTGGGATGAAAAGGTAAGAAAAATCAGGAATGGCCGCAGATAATAAGGTTGAAGTTTAAGTTTGTTGGTAATTCCTGAAGTCCAGCGTCGGGAGAGGTTGAGGGATTTATTTCTTTAAAACAAAATCTTCAAAATTGTCTTTATGGATTACTTTAAACTGAGCGTTCGGATAGGCCTCATTCCACGCTTTCGGGGGTCTAACTTTTTTGGATCCGGAAGAATATTTAAATTCATATCCAAAAAGGCTGCCATCCCGCTCTTCCACCCAGTCTATTTCCTGCTGGTCATGTGTCCGCCAAAAATAGTTATTGGAATGAATGCCTTTATAATGTTGGACTTTTAATCGCTCAGAAGCCAGATAATTTTCCCAAATCCTGCCGAGGTCGTCTCGCTGAGCAATAGGTTGGAAATTAGCTATGATCGCATTGCGTATGCCATTATCATAAAAATACCAGCGTTTTGTTTTGATAATTTCCTTTCGCAGATTACGGCTAAACCCCTGGACTTTAAACAAAATAAATACTTTGGTCAACAAATCCAGGTAACGTTCCACGGTATTTTTACTCATTTGCAATTTGCGCCCCAGTTCTTCCAGAGATACTTCTTGCCCAATTTGCCAGGCTATTAATTTCAATAGATCCGACAATTTATCCGGGCTGCGCAAATTTTCCTTGATCAGAATGTCCTTATACAAATAATCATTAATCAACTCCCGGAGAAATTCTCTCTTTTTAACCTGGGATTTCAGGTGGAGCAATTCCGGATAACAGCCATATATTAATTTGTCATCCAATTGCTGATGACGTTCAACTTTGTTTTCAACCTGGATGTACTCCAATTGCGCCAGCGGGAATAACAAAAACTCCCTTTTCCTGCCCGTTAAAGGCTCCCCCAATTGATTTTTTAAATCAAAGACAGATGATCCTGTTACCATCAGACGGATCCCTTTCACCTCATCAACCATTAGTTTTAAAATCGAACCGACCTCAGGTATTTTCTGCGCTTCGTCAATGATGATATAGGTGTACCCTTGAGCCAGGGATCTGTAGAGCGCTGCATTTCTAATGGAGAGTTCTTGGCGTACTATCATATCCTCACCATTCATCAGTAAACAGTTATCTATACCCAGTTTTTCGATCACTTGACCCAATAGAAATGTTTTCCCTGTTCTGCGGGCTCCAAGCAGGACAACCACCTTGTTTGGGGTGGCTGCTTCAATGAGCTGGTTAAAAAGGATTCGGTTAATTTCCATACACAAAAAAACTACAGTTTAAAGTTGATAAAAATACCGTCAATTAACTGACGCAAATTAGCTAATTTCCGTCAGTTAATTGACGCAATTTATAGACTTCTGTCCGTCTTTCTTTTATTCTTTTTGCTTTCCTCCCTTTTGGATTGAGGGGTGAGGGAATTATTTGCTCATCATCGCTTCCGCGCCAGACCAGTTTTCAGGCACTCCATGGCGCAGGTATTTATTCGCGATATTGAAAAAATACTCCGCCGCATGGTCTTCCGGGTCCAGGCGCAAGACCTGCTGAAACGCTTCCGCGGCCTGGTCGAACTGCCGGTTGAGATAATGCCTCATTGCTTCGTTGAATGAAGCCAGGGTTTGCAGCTTCCGCTGGAGTTCTTCCTCGGGGTATCCGTTGATGCATTCCACAATATTCAGCACATTGTATTTCCCTTTCAACTGCACCTTACCCAGGTGCCGGATATGATATTGATCCGACTGCCTGATCTGAAACAAGGCGTCACCGCTCAACAACAAGGGCGAGCGGTAGTATTTGGTCAGGCTTTCAATCCGGGCTGCCGTGTTCACCGTATCCGAAATCGTTGCGGCATCCAACCGGTATTCATCCCCGGTAATGCCCATGATAAGGGGACCGGTATGCAGGCCGATGCCCGCTTTGATGGAGGGAAGGCCCTCTGCATTCCTTTCATTATTGAATTCCTGTATGGCTTTTTGCATTTCAATGGCCGCCCTCAGACCATCCGCCGGATCATCCGGAAACAGGGCCATGATGGAGTCGCCAAGATACTGGTTGATGAAGCCCTGGTTTTTTCGAATGACCGGGCCCAGCCGGGCGTTAAAAGCGGAAACAAAACGGAAGTTTTCCTCGGGGGTCATTTTTTCGGAAAGCGTGGTGAAATCCCGTATATCCGTAAACAACACCGTCACGTTTTTTCCTACCTGGTCGCCAAGCATCACATCCGTGAGCGATTCTTTCCCCAGAGCCCGGATGAATTCACTGGGAACAAATTTTTTGGTGACTTCATGGATCTTCAAAATAGCTTCTTCCCGCTCCCTGACTTCCCGAATGTTTTTTTCATAAAGCATGGCGCTCTCGATGGCGGTAGAGGACTGCAAGGCCAGGGTGACGAGTAATTTCAAATGGGCCGCTGAATATTGTTCGGCATCCGTGCCAGCCAGGATGATGGCTCCCATGATCCGGTGTTTGACTTTCATGGCCGCGTAGATCAGGGATTGAACGCTGGCATCCAGGATACCGGATTCCTTTAAAAGGCTTAAATCATTCACGATTTCAGATTGCCCGCTCAGGCCGATCTTGAGGAGGAGGCCGGTTTGGCTTTGCAACCGGTCCTCATTAAAAAGCGACTGGCCTGCAGCCGCCGGGATACTCAATTGTTTGTTCTCTTCATGCCAGAGGACCACCACCCCGCTGTGCGACGGAATGGAATGAATGGCCTGTTCAAGCGTGAGTTGGGCGATGACCTCGGGTTCTATGGTCTGAGTCAGTTTTTCCGAAAAATTGTAGATGACATTCAACTCCTGATACAGACTCAGCACTTCCGTACCCAGCTTCTTCTTTTCCGCTTCTTTTTGCAGCTGCAATTCCAAAAGGCGGGCAATCAGGGCCGACTGGTCTCCTCCTTTTACCCAACCTTGTATTTCTCCATACAGGCTGACCGGCGTAGACGGAAGTTCCGAATTATCCGGATTGCCAAAAAGGATTTGACGGTCAGGGTCTTCCACCACGATATTGGATCCATACCTTTCAGACCACGACAACAGCCAGGCTGTAAATTCACTTCTTTTATTCAACAATGATTTTAAGGTTGGCTGTGACATACGGTTTAGTGGAAATGGATAATCGAGTCAGGTTGATTTAAGGTATATTTTTTCAGATCAGAGCGCCAATACCTGACGCGCTTTTTCAAGGATGACTTCAGGGTCAAAAGGTTTGGTCATATAGATGTCGGCGCCCACTTCCTGTCCCTTTTGCCGGTCAAATTCCTGCCCCTTGGCAGTCAGCAAAATGATAAATACTCCCTGAAGGCCAAGGTCTTTCTTCACTTTATGGCATACTTCCATGCCATTCATTTTGGGCATCATCACATCCAGGAATACCAGGTTGGGAGTTTCAGACTGGATCAGCTGAAGGGCGGTTTCCCCATTGTCCGCGGTTATAAACTCGACCCCTTCGTCTTCGAGTTCTTCCAGGGTCTGTTCGATGAGCATGCGGATATGAGCTTCATCATCTACGATTAAGATCTTCTGAGCCATTTCTTGTTTTTTCTATGATTATAATTTTTTCTCCCTTTACCCTTCTCCTTTCTCCCTTCCCCCCTTCCTCCTTTAATGATACACCAGGAATAAAACATTTTCCATTCCTTTTTCAAATTGCAAAGCCTGGATCGTCTCCTGGTTTTCGGAAAGGAGGGAATTGATGATGATGATGTCCGGCTGGTGTGCCAGGGCTTTTGCCACCAATTCTGTCCCATTGGATTCCATGACCACATACCCCTTTTCTTTTAACACTTCGGTCAGGGTACTCACGGTCCCGGAATCCTCATCCACGATCATAACCTTCTTTTTTGATTTTCCCTGTTCCAGCAGGCTGCCAATTTCATTAAAGAGCAGGCCCGTGTCAATGGGTTTGTTGAGATACCGGTCCACCCCAATGCGGAATCCCCGGGCTTTATCCTGCACGATGGACAAGACAATGATGGGAATATCCATGGTCTGCGGATCATTTTTAAGTACCGCCGCCACATCAAATCCATTCATCTCCGGCATCATGATATCGAGCAGGATCAGGTCCGGTCGGTCGGCCCTGACCTTCGCCAGGGCTTCTTTGCCGTTTCGGGCTTCATCGATCTGGTAACCCGCATCGCCGAGTTCCTGCTGGAGTAAAGACCGGATGGAATCGTCATCGTCCACGATCAGGATATGGGCCGCTTTTTTATCCACACGCAGGGGAGAAAGGGCTACCTGTTCTTTAAGTTGTTTTACCAGGTCATCCAGTTGCAGGGGCCGGGAGGCGCTGGCCTTGTTTACCGGCAAGGCGAATAAAAAGGTACTCCCTTTGCCCAAATCACTTTCCAGCCAGATCCGACCGCCATGGTGCTCAATGATTTCCTTGCAAATGGGCAGGCCCAGGCCGGTACCCTTCGGTTTATCCGTGAGGGTATCTCCTACCTGTTTGAATTGTTCGAAGACGGCGGCATGATCCTTTTGAGCGATTCCTATGCCGGTATCCGAAATGCTGACGATGATCTCATCCCTGTCCCGGTATACCCTGCAGGTGACGGTTCCCTGGGGCGTAAACTTTACGGCATTGGAGATCAGGTTGACCATCACCTGGATCAGTTTGTCCTTGTCTCCGGTGATTTCCGGAAGATCGGTTTCAATTTCTTTGACCAGGGTTATGGCTTTCTGGTCGAATAGGGAGGTGGTTGCCGCAATAGCCCTTTCCGCCACTTCCGGGATATATACATTGTCCTGGCTCCACTCCATTTTACCGGCTTCTATCTTGGCGAGGTCGAGTACGTCGTTGATCAGGCTGGTCAGCCGTTGGCCTTCCGACACGACGACATTGAGGTTGTCGGATACCTGTTGGATGGCTTTTTCTGTCCTGGGGTCCGATATATCGGTTGCGGGGAAAATCCGCTCTTCCAGCCTTTTTTTAATGATTTTGGCAAAACCGAGTACGGAGGTGAGCGGAGTCCTCAATTCATGGCTTACCGTAGAAAGAAAAGCGCTTTTTGCTTCATTGGCTTTTTCAGCTAGTTTGCTGGCTGCTTCCGCTTCGGCCTGGGCTTCTTTTACCTCTTCGAACAAACTTGCATTGTTTAGGGCGACCCCTACCGAAGCGGCAATAGTGGTCAGCAATCGGAGGTCATTTTCAATAAACCGGTTTTCCTGTTCGGTGCTTTGCACGCTCAACACCCCGATGATCCGTTCGCCTACGGGTATAGGCACGCCCAGGTATGATGCGGAAGACACTCCCACCGGCTGGACCCCCAGTTGGGCGGTCGTTTCATCCACATCTTTGTTGATCAGCAAGGGTTGGCCATCCCGGATGATCTTTGAAGTCAATCCCTCGCCCAGTTTTCGCGAAGGCATGTCTTCCCCATACTGGTAAGGAAAATCGATGATATTGGTTTTGGGGTCCCACAAGGCCAGGTAAACGATATTGGCTTTAAAAAGATCCCTCAGCTGATCCCCCACCATTTGAACCAGGTCGTGGACATCCAGTTGGGAAGCCAGGGCCCGGCTGATATTGTTGACGGTACTCAACTCAGCCGCCCGTTGTTTAGATTCCGCCAGAAGGAGGGTGGTTTCGTCAAACAACCTGGCGTTTTCGAGGGCCACGCTCATGCTGTTGGTAATGGTCGTGAGCAACCGCAAATCCGATTCGCTGAATGCATTTTCCATCTCGACATTCTGCAGGCTCACCGAACCCTTGACCACATCACCCACGATCATGGGTACAAATACAGCCGACTTGGGGGGTTTTCCCATAGAGACCCCTGAGCCTCCATATTTTTTAGCCATTTCGAGGTAGTTCTCATTGATCAGGATGGGTTTCCTGTTTTCAATCATATACCTGTTGGCCCAGATCAATGGCCGGGGTTCGCTGTAATGCCTTTCCCCTTTTTCGATGACATAACGCCAGTGTTCCAAACCAGACAGGTGATCAAAGGTCCGGATCAATACGGTCTGGGTGTTGAAAAGATCACATAAGCGTTTTCCAACCAGTTCATAGATGGCATTGATATCCATTTCCCTGACCAAACCATCCTGTACACTGTTGATGACAGCCAGTTCGGCCGTCCGTTGTTCCGTTTCTTTCAACAGGTGGGTGGTTTCATCAAACAAGCGGGCATTTTCCAGAGCTACGCTCATGCTGTTGGTGATGGTGGTCAGCAAGCGGAGATCCGATTCGCTGAAAGCTTGTTCCCGGTCCACATTCTGTAGGCTGATGGATCCTTTCACGAGTTCACCCACCAGCATGGGCACGAAGACGGCGGATTTTGGTGGGCTCCCTTTGGTTACTCCGGTTCCTCCGTATTTTTTTGAGGTCTCCAGGTAATTTTCATTGATCAGGATGGGCTTCCGGTCATGGATAAGGTGTTTACTGGCCCAGATATAGGGTTGGGATTCGACGGTCAGGCGCATTCCCTTTTCTATGGCATATTGAAAATGTTCGATGCCCTTATCGTGGTCAAAGGTCCGGATGACGAGGGTTTGGGTGTCCGGGAAAAGTTCACAAAGGCGGTCCCCAACCAGATCGTAGATGCCCTTCATATCCAATTCCTTGGCCAGGCCTTCCTGGACGCTGTTGATCACAGCCAACTCGGCCGTCCGTTGCTCCGTCTCTTTCAACAATCGATTGGTCTCGTCAAAAAGGCGGGCATTTTCCAGGGCCACGCTCATACTATTGGTAAGGGTGGTCAGCAATCGGAGATCCGATTCGCTGAAGGCATGTTCCCGGTCCACATTCTGAAGGCTGATGGATCCTTTCACCACCTCACCCACAATCATGGGTACAAAAACGGCGGATTTCGGCGCCTGTCCGGCCGTCACCCCGGAGCCACCAAACTGTTGGGCCGTTTCCACATAATTTTCTTTGATGTCGAGGGGTTTTTTGGTCAGAATGAGTTGTTTATTGGCCCAGTTGAAGGGGCGTGGTTTCACTTCCATATGGACCCCTTTCTCCACGGCGTATTGAAAATATTCCAGGCCGCTTTCATGGTCGAAGGTGCGGATGACCAGCGTCTGGGTATCCGGAAACAAATGGCTAAGCCGGTCACCAACCAGGTTATAAATTCCCCGTATATCCAGTTCCTTTGCCAGGCCGTCCTGCACGCTGTTGATCACGGCCAGTTCGGCGGTGCGCTGTTCCGTTTCTTTCAACAACCGGTTGGTTTCATCAAACAGCCGCGCATTTTCCAGCGCAACACTCATGCTGTTGGTGAGTGTGGTCAGCAAGCGAAGATCAGATTCATTAAAAGCGTTTTCCCGGTCCACATTCTGAAGACTGATGGAACCCTTGACCAGATCTCCCACCATCATGGGAACAAAAACGGCGGATTTGGGCGCCTGGCCCGCCGTTACTCCTGAACCGCCAAATTGTTTTGCCGTTTCCACATAATTTTCCCGGATGTCCAAGGGTTTTTTGGTCAGGATCAATTGCCTGCTGTTCCAGTTCAGTGGCCTGGGTTCCACAAATTGCCTGACCCCTTTTTCTTTGGCATAGTGCCAGTATTCCATTCCCGTTTCCTGATCAAAGGTCCGGATCACCAGGGTTTGAGAGTCGGGAAACAAGGTGCATAGGCGGTCACCTACCAGCTCATAAATGCCCTGGATATCCAATTCCCGGGCCAGGCCATCCTGCACGCTGTTGATCACGGAAAGTTCAGCGGTACGTTGTTCCGTTTCTTTCAGCAGGCGGGTGGTTTCATCAAACAAGCGGGCATTTTCAAGCGCGACGCTCATGCTGTTGGCCAGGGTTTCCAACAACCGGATATCGGACATGGAGAATGCATGCTCGGTGTCCAGGTTCTGAAGGCTGACATAACCCTTTATGACGTTACCCGTGAGGAGGGGTACAAACAACATGGATTTGGGCATCTGGGTCGAGGCAATGGCCGTGACCCCGAATTCATTTCTGGCCTGCGCTTCAGAATCGATATAAATAAATTGTTTTTTATCAATCAACCGTTGCCGTAGCGCATTGATGGGGCGGGGATCCAGTTTGATCCTTTCGTTATTTTCAAAGACATAATTAAAATATTCTCTTTGCTGATCAAGGTCCAGGGTGGCTATTATCACCGCCTGGGCATTGAACAGTTGCTGGATACGGTCTCCGATGAGATTATATATGCCCTGCATATCCAGCTCCTTCGCCAGCCCTTCCTGCACGCTGTTGATTACAGCTAGTTCCGCAGTACGTTGTTCGGTCTCTTTGAGCAGGCGGTTGGTTTCATCAAAGAGCCTCGCATTCTCCAGGGCCACACTCATGCTGTTGGCCAGCGTTTGGAGCAGGGATACATCCCCTTCGCTGTAGGCGAATTCCTTATTGTAGTTTTCAAGTTTGATGACCCCATTCGTCTGTCCGGCAGCGATCAGTGGAACTCCCAGCCAGGATTTGACCGTATCTTCCTTTTCGTTGCTCGTAAAGACGGCATCATACTCTTTAAACCGTTCCGCTGCCTTTTCATTGATGAGCAAGGGTTGTCCGTCCCGGATTACTTTGGAAGTCAGTCCTTTCCCAAACTCAAAGGCGGGCTGGTTGATTCTTTCCCCTTTAAATAGATAATAATGATTGGTGATTTGATTGGAAGCCCGGTCTAAAAAGGAAATAGCAACCCCCTGGGCGTCGAACACATCCCGGATCTTGTCGCCGACGAGATCGTAAATAGCCTGCAAATCCAGTTTGGAGGCCAGTCCATCCTGGACACTGTTGATCACGGCCAGTTCATCCACCCTTTGTTTCAGTTCGGCCGTTCGTTCATCCACCATCAGCTCCAGTTCACGGTGTTTCTCATGCAATTGCCTGGTCCTCCAGCGTACAATGGCATAAATCAATGCCCCAGCTAAAATAGCGTATAAGAGATAAGCCCACCAGGTGGAATACCAGGGTGGTAAAACCGTAAACGTGAAGGCCGCTTCCCTGCTCTCCGTATCGTAAATGTTTTTTGCCTTGACCCGGAAAGTATAGGTACCGGCCTGAAGGTTGCCGAATTCCCTGAAATGCTGTTTGTCCCAGTCACTCCAGTGTTTATCCCGGCCTTCAAGGATGCTTGAAAAACGGGTTTCATTTTCAAGTTTGTAAAACGGGGCGGCATAATCAAATTGCAGGGTATTCCAACCACTACTGATTTCGGCTTTGCCTGAGGGCCCTCCAAATCCGGCGTAATAGACTGAATCCTCATTCAGGGTGATGCCGCGAAGGATGCACGAAAATGTATCCTGAGCAGCTTCATCCAGATTCCCATCATACCGGATGATTCCCTCCCTGCCGCTCATCCAGGCGACCACCTCGCCCTGGTTTCCGGTGGATAGGGCAATATCCCAGATGGGATAATTTTTTCTCAATTCCTTAAATGGGGCATTGACGATTTTATGATCTCCGCCTTCTGATGGCATGGCAACGAAAACCCCCTCGCCAAAATTCGCCCAGATCCGTCCCAGAGGATCGGAAATACCCTGGAGCGTGAAATCTGCATTAGACACAAATTGTTTATTCAGGATCACTCCCGTGTCGCGAATGAACCGCCGCGGACCTTCATCAAATACAAAAACAGAATCCTTGTCCCCAACAAAATATACCTTGCCTGCATACTCCAGGACGGCTATATTTTTATGAGGCAGGCCTTGTCTGTAATCAAATACCTCCACCGCATTTTCACTGAGCAGCCATTTCCCGCTGTTCCGGTCAAGCTTGACCAGTTTTACTTCTCCGACTTCCTCGCCACTCATCCAAAGATTCCCATCGGGCGTCTCACTGATCAGGCCGGTACCGGGATTTAATATGGGTGCAAAAGATTCCACGGCGTATTTTTCCGTTGAAGCCGAATATCTCACAACGGCCAGTCCACTCCGCAAGGCGCAGTATAAAGCCGTGGTATCAAGTTTTGATCTGAGTATGGACCGGAGGTGGAAATCATAATTGATACCGGGTATAACGGCTATGGCCTTGTTTCCTTCCAATTTAATCAATCCCCGCTCGGCCCCGCTGACCAGCAAATCTTTTCCATTTACTAAAAAATTCCCGGTCTGGCCGCTGGAGCCCTGAACCTTTTCAAATCGGTTGGCAACAGGGTTCAACAGATATACGCCGTTATTGGTGCCCGCATAGATCTGTTTCCGGTGGGCGCCGACGCTGAAAACGGTTTTGGCAGGCAATCCCATTGCCTCGTTGTAGAAGGTAAGGGAAGACCGAAGGTCGAATTTGGCAATTCCATTGAAGAGGGGCATCCAGAGGATGCCCCGGCTGTCCTCAAAGACCTGATCCACCGAATTGTCCTGCAGTCCCACGGATTTGTCGATACGCTGGATCAGTTTTCCTTGCTTATCGATGATCACCATGCCGTCGTTAAAAGTATTGAGTGCGATCAGCCCGTTTCTCAGAATCTGTCCCCCATACAGGCTGGTATTTACTATATACGGATCCGCTTCTGTTTTAAACGGGGTGAAATCTTTACCATCGTATATAAACATTCCCTGAGTCCGGGTGCCAATCAGCATTCGGGTATCCTCGTAAGGCAGCATGACATAAATCCGTTCGTTGGCGAATTTTTCCCCATTTGGCACCAAATAAAAACTGTCCTGCTTAAATACCGTCAGGCCCCTGGTCCAGATCCGTACATAATACTGGCCATTCACTTTTGTCCCGACGTGAAAGCCTTCCTGAGATTCCAGGACCTGGAAACTTTGGGAATCCCAGACAAACATTTTGTTGTTTGTACGAAAAAATACCTTGTCCTGAAATACCTGGGTTTCCCAGACTTCGGCAAACTGCCGGTGTTGCACGGGTAATTTATCTTTCAGGGAAATAAATTCAAGCTGGCCCTTCTTTCCCTGAGCCAGGTAACCTATGTCTCCATTAGTCCCAACATAAATGGTTCCATCTTTCGATTTGGCCAAACTCCTGGTTTCAGGCGCACCGGGAGGTTTCACCAGGTCCCAATGTTGCCCGTCGAAGATCAATACCCCAAGCGCATTTGCAAAATACATCACTCCCCGGTCATCTTCTTCCACCCACCAGTTGACTCCGTCCGCATTGTAGTCCTGATACCGGTAATTGGTAATGAAAGGAAGGCCCTTCTGGGATTGATTTTGTGCATTTAGTGGTTCCTGAAAGCTGGCAAAAAAAGCCACTGAAAGGAAAGGAAAGAATTTAATTAGTGCAGAGCAAGGCCTTTCAATCATCATAAAAAAATCATTATCAAGACTATATATCACTCTTCGGAAGGATAACCATCCCCTTGCCCTCCCTGGATTTGATATAAAATCCGCGTTTAAATGTAGCAAGAATTTCCTCAGTAGGGTTACAGGATTTAAATTGCACCATAGGGGATGTATCTTGAAGTAATACAAGATTTCCATGGAGGATAAAAGCGTTAAACCCCTTTCCAAATTTTTTGTTGCAATAGTCTGCCCACCGCTGCTACAGGACAGGATCAATAAACTGAAATCCTGGGTGAAGGAGGAATACCATTGCAGGGTGCCCATGAATTCACCTCCACACCTTACCCTGATTCCTCCCTTTCGGTCTGAATTGCAAAATGAATCATTAGTTTTGAATGCTCTGAATTCCTTCCAATACATGACCGCTGTCCCGGAAATCCGTCTCCTGAACTTCTCCCATTTTGACCGCCGGATCCTCTATATCCGGGTGATCGAGGATCAGGTCCTTCCGGATTTAAAAACAAAACTTGAATTGCATTTTATTTCCATCCTGGGAGAGGTGATCGTTCCAGATCTCCGGGATTTCCACCCCCACATCACCCTTGCGCGGGCGGGCCGGCGAAGGTCGGCTTTTCACCGGGCCATGGAGCACTTTGCAGCAAGCGAATTCGAAGATCAATTCCATGCGGATAAAATTTCCCTGTTGAAACACGATGGTGAATCCTGGCAGGTGATGGCGGAAAATAAGATCGGTTGATCCATTTTACCGTATAAATTCCCATCGATTTAGAAAACATACCCGTTTGAGAGGAGCTTAGCTCCGACCCACCACTTCAGAAAACACCTACAAATGCTCATTTAATGCATCTTACCCTATAAATACCCCGGAATGCCTACCTGGCCGAAGTTCCACTTCGTCCCAACGTGCAATATCCTAATTAGAATATTTTCCGAAACCGTATTCCCTGTAAATCCGTTGAAACCCCGGGTGGTTCCTGATAGAATCAAACTCCGGATCAATCTTCAGGGACCGCAGCGCACGTTCCATCCTTTCGAAGGATTTGTTCAGCCAGGAAATGGCGGAATCCGGTTCATTCCTGGAAGAATAAACTGTGGCCACGCTGTAACAGGCATTTTCTGTTCCTTTGGCTGCCTCCGACTTAAGCTGTTCCAGGATCGCATTGCTCTCCGTCCGGCGATTTGATTGATAATAAGCAATACTGAGTTGGTCCATCAACTCAGGAACCAATTTCCCTTCTACCCGGAGGATGGAGTCGCAGAAACGGATGACCTGGAGAAAATGTCCTGAAAGCAATAAATTGGTAGCCTCAAATTGATCCAGGCCGTTCATGGTGGGAAAAAGCCGCTTTGCTTCCCCGATCAACCGTCCCGCTTCTTCCAGGCGGCCTGTAGCATTATAAACCCGGATCAGAATAAAATAACTATTATAGTCGACCGGGTCGTACCGCATAGCCCGGGCAGCGAGGGTGGCCGCTTTGTCATAATCGGCCATCCAAAGCAGGAAGTAACCATACCGGTTCGATATCAGGGCATCGTTTGGGTTGAGCAAGAGGGACTTTTCAAAAAATTCGCGGGCTGCCGGGAAGTCTCGTTCAATAGACCAGGCCATCAGGGCCAGGGCCGAATAAGCTTCGGCAAGACCGGGGAATTTAGCGATGGCTTGATAGGCATATTCCCTGGCTTCGGCAAGAGCCTCCTTGTTTTGCCAGTCCCGCTTGCGGTTGATCAACCAGGCCTTGGCCAAGGCTATGTAAGCGTATGGAGCCCCAAAAAGAGAGTCTATCCGGATGGCTTCCAGGTTATACTCAATGCTTTCTTCATATTGCTGGGCATTATAAGCATGAAGGCCCTTCAGATAAACCGTATAAGCCTCCGGCGTGGTTTTTTGAGTTGCAGGGCTAAGCTGTCCCGACAAATTCAAGGTTAATTTCAAGCGCTCTGCAATATGGTTCGCGATTTCATCCTGGATTTTAAAAATATCGGTCATCTCCCGGTCAAATCGTTCTGACCAGAGATGGATGTGGTCCCGTGCCCGGATCAATTGGGCGGTGATCCGGATCCGCTCACCGGATTTCTGCACGCTGCCTTCCAGAATGGTTCCTGCATTCAATTTTTGCCCGATGTCCCTCAGATCCATTTGTTCACCTTTGAACTGAAAAGAGGATGTCCGGCCGATCACCCTTAGATTATTTATTCCGGAGAGGACCGTTATGATTTCCTCAGCCAAACCATCCCCCAGGTATTCCTGGTCCTTATCCGGGCTCATATCGGTAAAAGGTAAAACAGCAATGGAAGGATCGGTGGCTTGTCCGCTGGCAAGCGAATCAGACTGCTTCAGAAAGGAACCAAATTTGAAATAAACAAAGGCAGTCAACACGGACAGGCCAAGGATAACAAAAAAGAAGGTCCTGCGTGAAAGCCACTGAAGTCTCCCTTCAACTGCCGTGATTAAGGCTCCTTTAACCGTTGATTTTGCTTCCGGCAAATCCCCTTCCAGCAAAATCCGGTAGACTCTGACTGGTTCCGGGACATTTTTTAGCCTGACGGCTTTTACAAATTCAGAGCGGATGTCCTGTTTATTTACCAGATTTTGATGCACCGATTCCGAAACCCAGATGCCTCCAATGGGTGCCATGGCCTGGATGCGGGCGGCGATGTTGACCCCGTCTCCAAATACATCGTCGTTTTCAAATACCACATCGGCCAGGTGGATGCCAATCCGCAATTGAAACAGGCCCCTTTCCCGGCAAGCTTTCTGGATCTGCATGGCAGCGAGGGCAGCATTATTGGCCGATTCAAAACTGGCCATGATCCCATCCCCGAGCTCTTTGATCCAATGGCCGTGATATTGTTCAAGAATGGCCTTATGGATTTCCCGGTTTATTTTAAGAACATCAAAAGCCTTCTTTTCATCCTGACCCATCATTGCAGTGTACCCGACGATATCGGTGAACAGGATGGCGGCGAGGCGGTGGGTCTGGGCCATGAATTATTAAAAAAGAAGAATTAAAATAAGCCGATTTCCCATACATTCAAAATGTGCTCCAGGCACTTAAATGCCTACTGATATTTCTGTTTCTTTCCCCTGTACGCTGATTTGAATGTTAGGCGGGATAGAGGTTGGTGCTGAAGGAGGTCATATCAAGTTGGCGAAGATCAATCAGGGAATTTCATCCTGTTCACCATTTCCTGGAATCTCGAATTTGCCCTCAATGCTTGTGGAACAAAAGGGCTATATTTTAATTGTACTAATATCGGATCAATATCCCTGAATGCCGCTTCAAGAAACTCAAGTGCAAGATCAATTTGATTGATGTGGGCAGCGGATATAGCTGCATGCGTTGGGGCAATGTACTGTTTTTCTCCACGTTTAATTAATTCGCCCATCAATTTTTGTGCTTCCGTCAACTGGTCATTGGCACAATAAGCCCAGATCAGTCCGCATAATGCGTGCTGATGGCGGTTGGAGATGGACATAAGATGATTGAAAGCTTCAACGGCCTCTTCAGAGCGGTTTAATGCGATCAAACACAAGCCTGCCAGGCGGTGTGACAGGAAGGAATTGGCATCCAATTCGATGCCCGTCCGGGCTGCTGCCAAACCATCTTCATATTTTTTTGAAGTATACAACATCCAGGCCAGGTCGGCATGGTCAATAGCACTTAACGGATCCGCTTTTATACCTAAATTGCAATATTTCTGAGCCTCCTCAAATGCTCCTTCAACCCAGGCGAGGTGGGACATGCCATATAAGGAATTCCCCTGGGCAAATTGAGGATTATGCCTTATCGCCTTGAGGCAATTGTTTTTTCCTTCCGACCAATTCCACTGAAAGAAATCATAATAAAAAGCCAAAGTGAGATATCCTTCGTGTACCCTATCATCAAGCTCAACGGCTTTCTCAGCATTTTTTTTAACCTTTTCCATGACCTCTTTACCTGGAATAAAGCTGTAAAATGCCATTAAATAATTGGCCCAGGCATATCCCGAATAAGCTAAGGCGTATTGGGGATCCGCAGCTATAGCTTGTTCATAATATTGTAAGCCTTTAATGATTGAAGAACCACGGCGGGCCAAGTGAAACCTGCCTTTCAATACCAGTTCATATGCTTCGATATTGTTGGTTGCACCACGAAAAATCCCATCACGGTCTTCCTCAAATAAGGTGATTTTTAATTGTTTTGTTATTGCTAATGCGATCTCGTCCTGGATGGCGAAAATATCATCCATATTCCGGTCAAATCTGGCCGACCAAAGATGAAAACCATCCTCGACATTGATCAGCTGGGCGGTGATCCGGAGATGGTTGCCCTGCTTGCGGACACTGCCCTCCAACACCGTGTTTACCCCTAGTTTTTTCCCCACCTCCCTCAGGTCGATATTCATCCCTTTGAATTGGGCGGAGGAAGTGCGGCCCGCGATTTTTAAATCCCGGATATGTACCAGTGAATTGATGATCTCTTCGGCTATGCCCTCACCAAAATAGTCCTGTTCCGGATCATTGCTCATATTGGCAAAGGGAAGTACCGCGATGCTTTTTTGTTTTACCTTTTTGAAGGTTTCTTGTTTTCCGGAAGAGACCTGGCCTGTTAAAGACTCCAACATTATTTCATAAATATTCAGGGGTTCCCTTACATTTTTTAAAGAATCCTGCTTGACAAACCTTGTGGCGATACCTTGTAAACTTGAAACATTTTGATGAACCGATTCGGATATAAATATGCCACCCGGGCTTGCTGCGCATTGGATGCGCGAGGCGATGTTGACGGCATCACCAAAAACATCCCCTCCTTCAAAGACTACATCTCCCTGGTGAATTCCGATGCGTAATTGAAATTCCCCTGTGGCATTGCATCTTTCCTGGATACTGATGGCAGCCTGTACGGCATCCGAAGCATTGTTGAAACAGGCCAGAACCCCGTCTCCAAGTTCTTTGATCCATTTTCCATTAAATTGTTCAATAGCAG
>CAYOPD010000051.1:0-28281 GCA_964405735.1 uncultured Saprospiraceae bacterium
CTGGCTACTTACTATTGACCTGACTGCTGCAATCGTACCCGGGGCGGGACTTGAACCCGCACGGCCATTACTGGCCACAGGATTTTAAGTCCTGCGTGTCTACCAATTCCACCACCTGGGCATAGCAAGAGTCAATGGTCAATATCAATTCGCAAAGATATTATATGGGTGTCAGTTTGCCTCTTGCTTTGGAGAATATTTTAACGAATTCCAGGGATTCTTCCTTTTATTTCTTTTAATTCTTCCCTAAATGAAGGATATAGGGTTTCAAAAAGTTCAATCCAAAATAGGGTTTCGTCCGGTTCTTCAATTACGATGGAGATTTTGCAAAACCATTCGTTTTGAGATCTGCTTATACACGATGCCCTGAAATTTGCCGCCATTGAGCCAATGGACCTGATCAACTGGCTTTTTAATATCCTTGATTCATGATTTTCTGGAACTTTCCTCAAGACTTAAATAGCTTTGAAAGCAAAGTCAAAAGTTCGAACCCGGAGTTCATCATTAACCATAATAAGGATGTGTGTTCATCAATAATAGTCACGGTAAACCCTTCCTCTATAACTATTGACTATTAATTCTTGACTTTTGTCTGGAGCGGAAAACGAGACTCGAACTCGCGACCCCAACCTTGGCAAGGTTGTGCTCTACCAACTGAGCTACTTCCGCTTTTTAGCTTCGCAAAGATACTACTATTCTCAATTTCTGCAAGAACCTGGCATGATATTTCAACGGTTCAAACCGGGGCCTTTAAAATCCGGCCCGGTCTATTTATTTTCAAACAAAAGGACCCCGCTGGCCATAAATTTCAGCTCTTCCTTGGGCTCGGTGATAGCCGCGAGCTCCTCCGCAGAGGCTCCTTTGTCCTCTGCATAATGCTTCAGTTCATCCACCGGGGTCACTTCACGGTAAGCGATCCCTTCCATGACCACTTTTTTCCCGGCACAGTCTTTTGGAACAAAAAATCCATAATCTTTAAACTTGACAAAAATGGGCTGGCTTTCTCCGGTCTCAGACACTACATTCATCCAACAACCTTTATTCTGGCAAACTTCCTTCACGGTACCGGTCAGTTTGAGCGGCAAGCTGTCTACGCCCTCCAGCATCGCGGCAGCCTGGTCAAGGGTTACAAAACCTTCATCCGTAATTTCAGCCCCAAATGATTTAAGTCCATGGGCATTGTTGGCGGAAAGGGATTCGTTGGTCGGCAGGTTTTTGCAGGCTCCCGCAGTCAAAATCACCCCTATTAAAACATACAATTTTTGCATGGAATACATTTTTGGCAAAGTTAAATATTTTAAAAACAAATCAGGCAGTGCAATAAGCATCCCGGCTTGCCTATTTATTCAATATCATGGCCAAATTATTCCTCGTCCTTACGGTCCTTAGTATTGTAAGCAATACATCCATCGCCCAGTGCCTTCAGGGCAACTGTGTCAATGGTTCAGGTACCTATGTTTACCCAAGCGGAGCAAAATACACGGGCCAGTTTGTCAACTCCAAAATCCATGGGGTTGGCACTCTATGGATGAACAACGGCAACATCTATTCCGGCGAGTGGATAAATAATTACCGTGAAGGACGCGGAAAAATGGTTTTTAAAAACGGGGACACCTATACCGGTGAGTTTTTCCGGTCCAAACTTCATGGAAAGGGCACCATGAAATATAGCCTGGGAGGGCAGTACACAGGGGAATGGAAGGCAGACCTCCCTCATGGTAAAGGCAAATACCTCTATGCCAATGGCGAAAGCTACGAAGGGCTGCTGACCGAAGGCCGTAGAAACGGTTATGGCCGGTACCAGTATGAGGATGGATCCATCTACGACGGCCAGTGGCGGGATAATGTCCGCGAAGGCCAGGGTACCCTGGTCCAGGGCAATGGAAAAAAAATAACCGGAAGCTGGTCCGGTGACCGGTATCAGGCAGAAGGTGAATCGATGGCTTCCATCCAGGAAACCCCTCCAGGAGTCGGCAGTTTAAACCAGCCCCTTCCCACCCCCTCCACTCCAAACCTTCAAAACTGCAATGAGACACGTTGCATGTACGGCCTGGGGTTCTATATCTATAAGGACGGCTCGAAATACGTTGGCCCTTTCAGAGATGGAAATCCTTACGGCCGCGGCATCGTTTATTATGCCAATGGGGACAGGTACGAAGGGCAATGGGACGATACAACCCCCCAGGGTGAGGGCATCATGTATTTCAGGAGTGGAAAGGTATTTGCCGCTATTTGGGAAAGGGGCCGGCCGGTGAAGCAACTCGAAAACAGGCCGCAGATCCGGGCCAGGCCTGATATCCGGCCTGAAACAGATGATGAAGTCCGGGTTTGGGCCGTGGTCGTGGGAGTAGCCCGTTATGCCCATATGCCGGTGCTCAAATATGCAGATGATGATGCATACCAGATCTATGCCTTTCTCAAAAGCCCGGAGGGCGGTGCTATTTCGGACCAGCAGATTAAAGTGCTGATCGATGAGGATGCTTCCCGCCAGAAAATCATCGATGCCCTTCAGGAACAGTTCGGGAAAGCGGACGGCAACGATGTCGTCATGCTGTATTATTCAGGCCATGGGGTCAACGGGGCCTTCCTTCCCATTGATTTTGACGGTTATAACAATAAGCTTTACCACGAAGAAATCAATCAGATCATGGAAGATTCAGAGGCCAAACATAAACTGTGTATGATCGACGCCTGTTACGCGGGCAGCATGACCGATGCAAAGGCGGATTTTTCCACTTCACTCAATAAATTTTATTCGATCCTGGAAGCGGAAAAAGGAGGAGCCGCCTTCATTCTTTCCTGCAAAAACCGTGAGGTTTCGCTGGAGGACAGCGGCCTCAGACAAGGCATATTCAGCCATTACCTGATCCGCGGGCTTAAAGGCGAAGCCGACCTCGACCGAAACAAAATAGTGAGTGTGCAGGAATTGTTCAACTTCATCAGCCAGCAGGTCAAGGCCTATACCGGCAGTATTCAGAATCCCGTCATAGAAGGGAAATACAATCCCAACATGCCCGTTGCCATGCTCCGGTAAACAGCTTATTCCTCCCAGATTAAACTTCATAGGAACTTAATCCCTGGTTCATCATGATTTAACATTCCAACCTGAACTTTATGTATAAATCAGGTTGAATGCAAAAAAGAAATCCGGAAGTGGTCGTGATCAGTGATGTCCATCTGGGCACCTATGGCAGCCATGCGGCAGATTTGTTGAATTATTTAAGTCACATTAAGCCCAAAATCCTTGTACTCAACGGAGATATTATAGATATATGGAATTTTAAAAAACGTTTTTTCCCGGCCTCTCATTCTGAAGTGCTTCGGAAACTGCTCAAAATGGCCAGCCAGGGCGTCCGAATCATTTATATCCCCGGCAACCACGATGAAGCATTGAGGAAATACACTGGTTTCAAGTTGGGAAATATAAAAATAGTGGACAAATTAATCCTCGAGCTGGATGGCCAGAAACATTGGATTTTTCATGGTGATGTCTTCGATGCCTCTACTAAAGGAAGTGCACGCATTTTGGCCAGGCTGGGCGGTAAAGGATATGACTTGCTGATCTGGGCGAATCACCTGATCAACCGCGCCCTGACTTTTTTCGGCCGTGAAAAAATGAGTTTTTCCAAACGAATCAAAGCCAGTGTTAAACGGGCCGTATCCTGGATCAACAATTTTGAAGAAACGGCGATTGAATTAGCAATCCGGGATGATTACCAATTTGTGATTTGCGGACATATCCATCAGCCTCAACAACGCACCGAAACCAGAAACGGGAAGTCCACCACCTACTTGAATAGCGGTGACTGGGTTGAAAACCTGACCGCTTTGGAATACGGGGATAAAAGGTGGAACATCTATCATCATCAACCTGAGCGGATGCCAAGGGTTGCCAGGAAAGCACCTGGGTCCATACCACAGCCGCTCCCGGAAGAAATTGTTCCTGGGGGCGCCCCCAAGTCCAGCCCGGAATGGATGATTTCGGTCAATCCCTGAGCCAAGACCATGAAAATCCTGTATGCGGTACAAGCCACTGGCAACGGCCACATCAGCCGGGCAATCCAGTTGGCTCCTTTCCTTCAGAAATTGGGAGAGCTGGATGTTTTTCTGAGCGGCAACAATTCCAGCCTTTCCATAAACCTGCCCGTGAAGTACAGGAGCAAAGGCATATCCTTATTTGATAACTTTAGCGGTGGTCTTGATTATTTTAAAATACTCAGGTCAAATCCGTGGATCCCTTCCTTCAAGGAGGCCCAAGACCTTCCAGTGGAAAGGTATGACCTCATCCTGAATGATTTTGAGCCCATTGCTTCATTGGCCTGCAGGCTCAAACGGAAAAAATCCATCCAGCTGAGCCACCAGGCCAGTTTCCGAAGCCGGCTTTCTCCAAGGCCTTCAAAAATCAATCCTTTCGGCGAATGGTTACTGAAATGGTATTCCACATCCACCCATTACTTCGGGCTTCATTTCAGGCCTTATGATGATTTTATCCTGCCACCGGTGATTCAATCCTGCCTCATAGGACGCCAAACCTCCGATCTTGGGCATATCGCCGTCTACCTGCCAAGCTTTGGAAAAGCATTTTATGAAAAACAATTTCGGAGGCTCGACGGCATCCAGTTTCATTGTTTTCTAAAAGGCATCAAATACGGTGAAAGATCCGGGAATATTCAATTCCTTCCTATCGGTCAGGCCGCTTTTACAGCCAGCATGCTCGCCGCCAGCGGCGTGATCACGGGAGGAGGCTTTGAGACCCCTGCCGAAGTGCTCTATCTTCAAAAAAGGCTGATGTGCATTCCCTGCAAAAACCATTATGAACAATATTGTAATGCAGCGGCATTGCAAAAGCTTGGTATATATACCTTAGACCCTTCCTGCACCAATGCACTTGCCCCTCACATTGAAGCCTGGCTTGACCAGGATCCCGTCCCTGTGAATATTCTACCCAATAACCTGAACGAAACTGTCCAACTCCTGGCAGATACATACCGCGATCTCCGTCCGGTTTGCCCTGGGTTGGAATCTGATTCAGGACTCATAACAGCACTGCCGGTCTCCCGGTGACCTTCTATTAATCTCCTGTTTTTAGATCAGGAATGTGTACTTTTGCAATGTTAACATTTTACGCTATGAAGTTCTCAAAACGAACCAGTTATACTTTAATATTTATTTTGTGGTGTACCCTTTTCTCCTTTGGCCAGCAGCAGGATGAAATCCTGTTTTCGGTAAATGGACAAGGCATTGGTGTTTCCGAATTTTTGTATATCTACGGCAAAAACAATGCAAAGGATGCGGATTATTCCCGCAAATCCCTGCAGGAATACCTCGATCTGTATAAAAAATTTAAATTGAAGGTAGCCAAGGCTAGGGCCATGAAACTCGATACCCTTCCTGAGCTCATGGAAGAACTGAATACCTATAAACAGCAGGTATCCAACTCCTACATCATGGACAAAGAAGTGACCGACCAGTTGATTCGCGAAGTTTATGAGCGCCAGAGAAAAGATCTTTCGTTGAAACATATTTTTTTCCAGGTCCCTCCCAATGCCTTGCCCCAGGATACCCTCGCGGCCTGGAAACGGGCGATGAAAGCGTACGGAGAACTGATGGGTGGGGTCCCCTTTGGAAAAGTAGTCCAGGAAAATTCCGACGACCGTTCAAACATCAACCACAGTGGCGACCTGGGCTACGTCACTTCCATGCTCCCGGATGGATTTTACGAAGTGGAAAACACCATTTATTCCATGCAGCCCGGTGACGTTTCACTTCCCGTCAGGAGTTCTGCCGGTTACCATATCCTCCGGGTGGACGATATCAGGCCGGCACGCCGGGAAATGGAAATCGCCCAGATCCTGATCAAAAAACCAACAGAAAGAGAACAGGATCAGGCGGGTAAACCCGCAGCAGACAAGGTTTACAGCCTGCTGAAAAACGGATCTGATTTCGCCGAAATGGTCAGGACTTTTTCCAATGACGAAAGCACCAAGGCCAAGGACGGTTATATCGGTTTTGTCGGCATCAACCAGTTTGAAAAATCCTTTGAAGACGCGATATTCCAGCTGGAGAAGGACGGGGATATATCCACACCCATTGAATCCAGGGTGGGCTGGCACATCATAAAAAGAATCAGTAAAAAAGCTGAATTGCCCTTTGAAGAAGCCAGGGAAAAAATCAAAGCCCTGGTGGAAGCGGATGGACGGTTTATGTATGCCCGGAACCGGGTTATTGATAAAATCAAACAGGCTAACGGTTTTAAAGTCAATCAAAATCACCTGAATGCTTTTATCCAGTCCCTTCCGCCGGAGTTCACTTCGTATTCCTGGGAAGTACCGGCGACCATGCCGGATAAAGAATTATTCACGCTCGGTGTCAAATCGTATACCACCCGCGAATTCGCCCACTACCTCAGGCAAAATACCCGCGAACGGTTGCAGTATGCTGCCGGCACTCCTGCAAGCCAGGTCGTACCGGCAATATTCAATACCTACGTCACCGAAAAAACCATTGAATTTGAACAGGAACACCTCACAAAAGCCTACCCCGAGTTCAGAAACCTGATGCGGGAATACGAAGAAGGCATCCTGCTGTTTGAAATCACCCGTCAATCGGTCTGGGACAAAGCATCTACCGACACGACCGGCCTGAACCAGTTTTACAACAATAACAGGAAAAAATACAAATGGGAAGAACGGGCTAGCGTGACCGAATACACTGTTCGCACAAAAGATGAATCCACGATCAAAACGATCTATGAACTGAGCCGGAAAAAAGAAGTGGACAAATTGGCGAAGCACTTTGATAAAGCTTATCCTGGCATGGTCAGTTTTGAAAAAACCTATGTGGAAAAAACCACGGAAGGGTCCGGCGTTACTTCATGGGCGGCCGGGCAGGTGACTCCTTACACCATTGACCAGGAAAATGGGATGGCCACCTGGCGGAAAGTGGAAAAAATAGTCCCGCCCCAATTGAAGACCCTGGATGAGTCCAGAGGGTATGTGATTGCTGATTACCAGGACTTCCTCGAAAAAGCCTGGATTGTTCGGTTGGAAAAAGAATTTCCAATCACCGTTAACCACCTCGTGTTCGAATCGCTGGTAAAAAAATGAAAAGGGTATAACCGGTTAAAAGTCCATGTTGTCTGGTCATCTGAAATTCCTGCTGCTCCTTCCGATTTGCACGGTTGGCTGCCAGTTCATTGCCCCCGATCCCCGTGCCAGCGACCCGGTATTGGCTTCCGTGTATTCAAAAAAACTATACCTCAGCGACCTCGAGGGCATATTCCCTCCCGAATGCACTCACGAAGACAGCCTGCAGATCATCTCGACGTTTACCGTTCGGTGGACCCAGGAGCAAGTGTTTTTAAATGAAGCCGAAAAACATTTTCCAGCCGATCTGAAAATTGAACAACTGCTCAAAAAATATAAAGAATCCCTGATCGGCCTCAATTTCCAGCAAAAACTGATTGAACAAAACCTGGATTCCATGGTTACCGAACAGGAACTCAGGGATTTTTATGAGAAAAATAAAGACCAGTATCAACTGGAGACTTCCATTATTCGTTGTTACTTTGTAAAAATTCCCGCCAATATTGACGAAATGAGGAGAGCCAGGGAATGGTGGGATGACCTGGAGAAAAACAACAACAAAAAAAGGCTCGCAGGGCTGGCAGATAAGTACAATGGTATTTATCATCTGCAAGACAGCGTGTGGCACAACGTTTCAGATATCGAGGCCCTGTTTCCCAAAGGCAGGATCAGTGCCAGGAACTGGTCCACCAATGAAAGGCTGAGCATCAGCGACGATGAGTTTCAGTATTTCTTTAAAGTGCTTGAACTGGTCTCTACACAGGAAAACGCGCCTTTTTCCTATGTTGCCGAGAAAGCAAGACTGATCATTCTCAATAAAAGAAAAAACAAACTGATCGAAGAATTTAAAACTAAATTGTACGAAACTGAACTAAGAAAGAACAATGTCAAGATTCAAATTCAATAATTTCTCCCTTGTTCCCGGATTGTTCCTGACCCTGGCAGTCCTGCTGCCCGGATTCAGCCTCCGGGCGCAAAAACAGGTCATTGACAAGGTCATTTGCGAAGTGGGAAATGAAGTAATCCTGCTTTCTGACCTGGCTGAACAGATTAAAATGACGGAGTCCCGGCAGGGTCCGATGCGGCCCGAAGACAAATGTTTTTTACTGGAAAACATGATGGTTTCCAAACTCCTGGTACACCAGGCCTTTGTGGACAGCGTGATCGTCTCTGAAGAAGAGTTGGAATCGCAGCTCGATGCCCGTATTGAACGAATCCTGGAAAGCATGGGCAACGATGTGACCCAGTTTGAGGCGTATTACGGCAAAACGACCAATGAGGTCCGGGATGATTTCCGCGAAGACCTTCGAAATCAGCTGACCTCGGAACGGATGAGAAACAAGCTGCTGGATGAAATCCTGATCACCCCGTCCGAAGTACGTCAGTTTTATGAAAGTATTCCAAAGGACAGCATGCCTTATCTCAGCAGCGAAGTGGAAGTCTCCGAGATTGTGCTTTACCCTGTGCCCAATGCGGAGTCCAGGAAGAGGGCAAGGGATAAGATGGAAAAAATCATTGCCCGTTTGAAGGCCGGTGAAAAGTTTGAGGAATTGGCAGCCACTTTTTCCGACGATCCCGGGTCCGCCCGGAATGGTGGAGATCTGGGTTGGGCCAAACGCGGTGGTTTCGTTCCGGAATTTGAGGCCGCAGCCTACAACCTGGAGCCCGGACAGGTATCTGAAATCGTCGAGTCTGATTTCGGGTATCACCTGATCCAGCTGCTGGAATTGCGCGGCAATACCATCCATACCAGGCATATCCTGATCAAGCCCGAAATTGAAGAACAGGACCTGGTCCTGGCAAAAAATACCCTGTCTAAAGTGCGCATGATGATCCTGAACGATTCCATCACCTTCTCCAAAGCTGTTAAACAATACGGCCATAAAAAAGAGCAGAGTTACAGCAACGACGGGCGGATCACCAATCCCAGGTCGGGAGATACCTTTTTCGAAATCAAAGACCTGGAACCGGAAGTTTATTTCACACTGGATACCATGAAGGTCAAAGGCATTTCCTCCCCGGTAGAGCTGATTGCTCCCACCGGTGAAAAATATTACAAGATCCTTTTTCTGAATTCCAGGACTGACCCCCATCAGGCTAATCTCAAACAGGACTACGCCAAATTCCAGGCCCTGGCCAAAGAATCCAAGAAAAACGAATTGCTGGTCAAATGGCTGGAAACCCATATCGAATCGACCTATATCCGCGTAGACCCGCTTTTTTTGAATTGTCCCAACATTCAACAATGGGTCGTAAAACAGAAGAAAGAGAATTAGCTCTGAGCAGCTAACTATTGACTACTAACTACTAACTACTAACTACTGACTACTGACTACTGAATACTGACTACTGACTACTACCTTGGTACCCCTGGCAGAACGAATGCGGCCCCGGACCCTCGATGAATTTGCAGGGCAAAGCCACCTCATGGGCCCTGAGGCCGTATTGAGAAAATTGATTGAAAGCGGCAATACGCCCTCGATGATCCTCTGGGGCCCGCCGGGCTCGGGCAAGACCACCCTCGCAAGATTGATCGCCACAATTCAGCAAAGGCCATATTTCCCGATGAGCGCCATTGAATCCGGTGTAAAAGATGTCCGGGAAACAATAGAAAAGGCGCAACGGCACCGGTTTTTTGACAAACCCAACCCCATTCTTTTTATTGATGAGATTCACCGGTTTTCAAAAGCTCAGCAGGATTCCCTGCTCCATGCCGTTGAAAAAGGGATCATTAACCTGATCGGGGCGACCACGGAAAATCCATCGTTTGAGGTAATCCCCGCCCTATTGTCCCGCTGCCAGGTGTATATCCTTAAACCCCTTGCGGAAACAGAATTGCTTCAAATGGCCCATCATGCCTGTGAACAGGACGAATATCTGAACACCCGGAAATGGAATTTTGAAGAAACCGACGCCCTCATCCATCTTGCCGGAGGAGACGGCCGAAAATTGTACAATATTCTGGATATCCTGTATTCTTCACATACCGGAACCGGTGAAATCAAAGTGACGAATATGGCGGTCAGCCAGGCGGTGCAACAGAACCTGGCCCGTTATGACAAAGGCGGCGACCAGCACTACGATATGGCCTCCGCGCTTATTAAATCTGTTCGCGGCAGTGATCCCAATGCAGCGGTATACTGGCTTGCCCGCATGCTGGAAGGAGGAGAAGACATAGAATTTATTGCCCGCCGGCTGATCATCTCCGCCGCAGAAGATATCGGCCTGGCCAACCCGAATTGCCTTCTGATCGCCCAGGCCTGTTTTCAGGCCATCCATACCATCGGGATGCCGGAAGCCCGCATTATCCTATCTGAAACTGCGATTTACCTGGCTACTTCCCCAAAAAGCAATTCGGCCTATATGGCTATCGAAGACGCCACCCGGCTTGTACGGCAAACCGGGGACTTGCCGGTTCCATTGCATATCCGCAACGCACCCACGCCGCTGATGAAATCCCTCGATTACGGCAAGGACTATCTTTATTCCCATTCCTTCGAAAAGAATTTTACTCCCCAGGAATATTTACCGGATTCCATTTCGGGCACCCTTTTGTATTCCCCTCAGGACAACCCCACTGAAAACAAGATTCAGGAAAGGATTTTATTCTGGTGGCAGGATAAATACAAATAACCGGTCTCATTCATTCAAGGAAAGCTAAAATTCAACCATGATCCCTTTTATCCTTCTTTTTGTCTCCCAAATGATACAACAACAGACCATCCAATTTCATCAAAATCCGGTAGTCGCCCACCGGGGTGCGTGGAAAAAAAATAATCATCCTGAAAATTCCATCGCAAGCCTTCGGGAAGCCATACGGCTCAAATGCACAGGCACCGAATTTGATATACGTATGACCGCCGATGAGGTCCTTATTGTCAATCATGATCCGGACTACCATGAAATGCCCATTGAAAAAACAAATTATTCGCAATTGGCCAGTGTCCGGTTATCCAATGGTGAACCCCTTCCAACCCTTGAAAATTATTTATTGGAAGGCATGAAGGATAATCCCGGCACCCGGCTGGTCCTTGAAATCAAGCCTTCCCCGGCCGGTGCGGAAAGGGGCAGGCAAATCGCAAAGAAGGTATTTGACCTGGTTGATAAACTGAATGCGGGCTCCTGGGCTTCTTATATCAGCTTTGACCTGGAAATCCTCAAGACCATTCGCAACCTGGACCCTAAGGCTTCCACCCAATACCTTAAAGGGGAGCTATCACCCGGTCAGCTTAAACAAAACGGCATAACCGGGTTGGACTATCCATTTAATATATTTAGAAAGAACCCAGTCTGGATTGCCGAGGCAAAAGAAAATAAACAGTCCCTGAATGCCTGGACGGTCAATTCCGCAGAAGACCTCGAATGGTTTACCACCCAGGCCTTCGATTTCATTACCACCAACGAACCTGAATTGCTTTTTGAGGTCCTGAAGTCCAGGGAATAGTTATTTGGGATAAGCCACGGCGATGGTGCCTGTACCTTTAAATGGCATGGCGGACTTGTTTGCCCCATACATCATCAGGTCAAAACGGATCCTCAACTTGCGGGTAGGTTGTTGCAGGGCATTTTCTTCAAAGGGGGTCACTTCGAGAATTTCGAATGTGGCGTTTGAAGGTTGTGTCATCACAGAGCTCAGAAACCGCTCCCCACGGTCGTTGACAAATACCATATCGGCCGAATTATATTGGGTCCATTCTTTCAGCCTGGCCACATCCGCGGCCAGATCAAAATCGGCCCTGCATTTGATTTTCCCTTCAAGGTTAAAATCAACACAGGCGCTGGCTGCATTGCCTCTGGCATCCAATACAGTGATACAATGGCTGGATGCTTGTTTAGGATCCAGTTCGAGCACGGGGTCAGCTGATTTATTGTCCCATTTAAACTTGAACGGCCCAGTACCTCTTATTTTGGGCACCAGGGTCCAGCCCCTGGTTTGGCTGTACTGGGGTTCAATGCTCACCTTCAGGCCGGGGAAACTGTCTTTTAAGGAATAGTCGATTACCTGGCACTGGCTGGCATTGCTTCCATCCGGATGACTCACATAAAGGCAGACCGTATTTTTTATTTGAGGATTAAAAGGAAAAGAAACGACCTCCTTATCAGCCACTTTTTTTTCATTCACTGTCCATTTATAATCGTACCGGCCATTATTGGAGAGTTGGGAAAGGCTTTTACCATGTACGAGGAAACTGTCCCTGCCCTCGTGGTAAATGGACCTTCTGCCCGGGCTGAGACCTGCTCCGGAGTTTGACAGGAATTCCCTATGGTCCTGCCTGAGGCTTACCCTCAGCGAAGTAGGACAAGGCGGGATACAATTTTTCTTTTTCAGTTCACCCTGCAGAACCAAGACATCCAGATTTTCGGCGAAAAAACGGGTATCCAGTTCCAGGCCGTCTATTCCTGCGGCCAGGTTGACCGTTTGGTTTCCGAAAGTCGCCTTCATTTCAAAGATCGGTGTTTCAACAGGATTCAAAGGCAGTTCAATCTTATTGCAGGTAAGACTCAGGAGACCGGTCAGACCCAACAGGATATATCTTATCGTAGTCATTTTTATCTGAGCTTATAAGAAATGCGCATACCGATGTTCCATTTGGCACCAGGCCGCTGTGTAATATCTCCGGGCAGGGGACGGTACAAGTCATTCAGGAACCGGCTGGCTTGCAGACCCAGGCCAAATTTACGGTGAAACTGATATTCATAACCCAGGTGCACGTTAAACACAAGCTGATGCAAGGAGCCTTTTTCCAGCCAGCCATTGCCCAGGTTGGAGATTTCTGCAGAAGAAAGGTCCCTGACTGCGGTTCCGTCTTTAAAACGGATCTGGTCCACTTCACCGATGGCTCCCAATAAAAGCTGTGGCCGGATGCCCGCAAAAGCCCGGTGTTTGTTTAATTGCAAGCCGCCGGCCAATTGAAGGTACAGATAGTGTATCCATTCCGGCTTGATCCCATAGTTTTTCACCGTGGCCCCAAATCCCTGGAATTGGTAGGATGTCATGATTTCTGAATACAAGGACGAATTAAAGAAGGAATTGTATCCCAGACTGAGATCCCAATAACTTTTTGAACTCAGTGGACTCCGGGTGAATACCTCCAATCCTGCCATGCTCATAGAGGCCGATCTTCCATTTTCTGCCTGGCGGGTGAGGTCAAGCCTGAGACCGAATTCTTTCCTCTTAAATGGTTTATAATCCACATCCACCGGCACTTCCAGGATGGTCAAAGGCAAGGACTTTGCCGTTGGTCCGATGACAAAAAAGGCAAGCCGGTCCAACTTTTTTTGAGATTCGTTTTTCCTCTCCAATACGGTTTTACCCAAAGTGGACGCGTCCGTGGATTGATCGACAACATGCATCTGAACCGGTGAAGAAAGCAGATCGGGCCTGGTCCCTTTGTGCTGGTGAATCATTTTTTTCTGGTGCACCAGGGCGGGTCCGTTGTTGTATTCATTAGATACATTTGATTTAACGGGTGCAGGATGGTTCTGGTCAGGGAAAGATGCAGTTGATGTAGTTCGTTTTTTACCCGGATCTTCAAGGTAAGCGACCTGTTCAGGTTCCTGGCCGGAGGATTGGGCCATGGGTTCAGCCACGGGGGTGCCCGAAGGCAAAGGCTTTGCATCTGGTTGTTTTTTCAAAGAAAGATTTCTAACCAGGAACAAGGACACGAGCAGGGCCAGGGCCAAACTACCGGCCGTGGCCATTCGCATCCAGAACGCCCTTTTCTTTTGATCCTCCTGGTGACCAATCATTGATTCAGCCTGCTGCCAGTGTCTCTGGTTTACCGGCAGGTCCCAGGTCTCGGCTTTCTCCTTATAAACCCGGTCAATCCATGGTTCGTTTTTCATACTGGGTTAACTTTAATTTTTGGTACGATTTGGTTAGAGGTCTTTCCCGAAGCGCTTTCAACTCTTTCCTGAAGTTGTTTCCTCGCTGTAAACAGGTGCCACTTGGAAGCCGCTTCGGAAATGGCCAGCAGGGAGGCAATCTCCTTGTGAGGGAACCCGTCCAGCACATACATATTAAAAACGCTGGCCGTGAGTGGGTTCAATTCATGAATAAAACTCACCAGCTGCTCCATATTCAAATTGGTTTCCGCATGGTTGTATTCGACATGGACTCCGTTGAGGGCCACTTCTTTTTCATAATCCACCACTTTGGATTCAGCAGAAAACCGCGAAGCCGTGCGGTATTCATCGATCAGGGTATTGACCATAATTTGACGCATCCAGCTTTTGAACGAATGATTCTCCCTGAACCGGTCCAGGTGATTCAGGATCTTTAAAAAAGCCATGTTTACCGCGGAAGCGGCTTCTTCCTGTTGTTTCCTGTAACGGAGAGCTACTCCCATCAAATATGGATAACAAAGCTCATACAAACGGAACTGAGACCGGCGATCCCCCTTCCTGCATCCAGTCAATATGTCCTGATCAAGGTGCATAGCTAAATCACAAAAACCCGCCGCATGCAGAATGGGCGGGTTCCCGGGAAAATGAGCCGGTATTATTTTTCAATGATCAGTTTTTTGGATGAAAAATAGCCTTGTTGGCTAATGTTGACCATATACACTCCGGCGGGCAGGAAAGATAAATCCAACTGACCATGAAACTGGCCATCCTGAAGGTTGATTTTTTCCTGGTAAATGGTTTTACCGTAAAGATTCATGACCGACAATTGCCCAGCCCCATCCCCATTTGAAAGGACCTGGTAAACCAGCCGGTCGGGTGTTGGATTGGGATGAATGCTGAGTTGGATGTTGGCTCCTTCGCCCAGGGGTTGGACACCCTGCTTCGCTTTGTCGGCGTCCGGGGAAAGTGCACCTCCAGAAGGTTTTTCGAATAAAACTTCGATGCATGCCTGCATGACACATCCTGCGGCGTCTTTGACGGTCACGCAATATTTACCTGAGTTTTTCACCGTGATGTTGGCATCCTTCGAGCCGGTGTTCCACAGGTAACTGAATGGAGCTTTGCCAGCTACTTTGGTAATAAGATCGAGTTCACCGGTGGTCTTCTGGTAGACCACGATGGAGGCCTCACAACGGGCGTTGTTCGGTCCGGGCAGGTCTACCTTTACGCATGAATAAGTTTTGCAATCCACTCCATTGCTGACGGTCACGCAATATTCACCACTCTTTTCCACCACGATGGATGGCGTGGTATCGCGGGTACTCCAGAAATACAGACTGGGCTTGAAAGGGGTTTTAGCGGTCAGCCTTACTTTTTGTGTTGTTTCAGTATTCGAGGTTCCGGGGATCCTTTCCATTTGGATGGATACCCGGCATGAGTCATCGCCCAGTTCCACTTTTTTGCAGATGTACATTTTGCAAAGGGTGTTGTCACTGATGGAAACACAATATTCACCGGATTTCCGGACCACAATGGTCTTGGTAGTTTCCCCGGTGCTCCACTGTATATATTTAAGGTCGAAGCCGGATTTGATCTGAAGCCGGACGCCAGGGGCGCTATCCTGGTTGTCCGAGCCCAGGCGGTCAGCAACGATTTCGGCTGCGCAGGGATCCGGATTGACCGGTGTCACGCGGATGCAGGTTTTGGCTTCGCAGCCGGAAGCCATTAAGGCTTTGACACAATATTCGCCGGGTTCTTTGATCTCTATTTTTTCTCCGTCAGCACCGGTACTCCAGAGCAGGGACAGGAACCTGCCATCCTTGGATTTGGCGATCAGTATATTTCGTTGCTGTTCGATATAAATTCCACAAGAAGCATCAGGCACGGGAACACATGCATCCGATTTGCAACCGGCAGAATCTTTGGTGATGACACAAATCCTGATTTTGAGCTGCGGATTGAAACGAATGGAATCTCCGGTTTGTCCATTGGTCCATTGGTGGATAAAAGGGGGTATCCCCTTTGCCTTCACCCATGCAACGGCCAGGGTATCGTTGATTATTTTTACAATGACTTCGCTCGCGCATGGCCTCCCAACCGGCCTTTCACAGAAAATCAGTTTCGCCTCGATCAGGGGTTTGGCTTTTGAAAATTCGAACCGCGCAAAAATTTCCTTTCCTTCACAATTCTCAAATCCAAGAAGCAGGACGCCCCCGGGAATACTATCGTTGAAATAAACCGGCCATTTAAACTCCCCCGAAGGCATGGTGGATACTTTTTCATTCACCGTAAACGGCGAACCCGGAGCCTGGCTGATGTAGATGACCGCATTCCCAATCCCGTTTCCTGCGGCATCGACCAGCCTACCGTAGACCGTGACGGGGTAGTTTTCAGCCTTGGTAAGGATCGGCATTGCGGCCAATAGCAGGAAAAATAAAGTTCTGAAGTTCATTATATTATCGGTTTTATCTAGCTATACGTTCAGAATTTACTTAAAGTTAGTTGAATAAGAAGTTTTAAATGTTAAAATCAAATGGGCTATGAACAAATCAGAGGATTAGCCTTTTTTGAAAATTGACTATCATTGTCTTCTCAAATTTATGCCTTCCGTCAACACTTTGCCTGACCTTCAGCTCATCCGGCAGACCTGCCGCGATTTTGCCCTTAATAAAATCAAACCCAAATCGATGGAATGGGATGAAAGTCAGCACTTCCCGGTCGATCTGTTCAGGGAAATGGGCGCACTTGGTTTTCTTGGAGTCCTGGTTCCAGAAGAATTCCAGGGGGCCGGCCTGGGCTATCAGGAATATATTACCATCCTCGAGGAAATCTCCAAGGTCGATCCAAGCATCGGACTTTCTTTAGCAGCTCATAATTCCCTCTGCACAGGCCATATTCTTCAGTTTGGGAATAAAGAACAAAAAGAAAAATACCTTCCCCGGCTCGCTACCGGGGAAGCAATAGGCGCCTGGGGACTTACGGAACCCAATACCGGGTCGGATGCAGGCCGGATGCAATGCATCGCCCTCAAAGAAGGGGATCATTATATTATCCAGGGTACTAAATCCTGGATCACCCACGGTAAATCGGGCGATGTGGCTGTGGTGATCGCCCGTACAGGAGAACTGCTTGACAATAATGGCATGACTGCCTTTATTGTGGAAAGAGGCACACCTGGATTTTACGGGGGCAAAAAAGAAAATAAACTGGGAATGCGTGCTTCCGAGACTGCGGAGATGATCTTTGACCATTGCAAGGTGCATAAATCACAGGTTCTGGGCAAAACCGGAGATGGGTTCAGGCAGGCACTTGGCGTCCTCGATGGTGGACGTATTTCCATCGCTGCCCTCAGCCTGGGCATTGCCAAAGGGGCTTACGAAGCCTCCGTGGACTATGCTAAGGAGAGGCACCAGTTCGGACAACCCATTGCCCAATTCCAGGCGATCGGCTTCAAGATGGCCGACATGCAAACCAAAATCCAAATGGCCGAATTGCTTACCCGCAAGGCAGGCAGTTTGAAAGATGCCGGGGAAAAAATGACCCAGGAAGCCGCTATGGCCAAATATTATGCCTCTGAAATCTGTGTACAGGTAGCCACCGATGCCATTCAGATTTTTGGTGGTTATGGTTACACCAAGGACTTTCCGGTCGAAAAGTTTTTCAGGGATTCCAAACTATGCACCATTGGGGAAGGCACTTCGGAGATCCAGAAACTGGTTATTGCCAGGGAAATAGGTAAAAACCGTTAAGGGATTCGCCGTAAATAGAATTACAACCACCTTCGTGGGGAGGGATGGCGTTCGATCCGACTTTTATGAGCCGGCTTGCCAGGGATTAAGATGTTGTTTTTACGGATACTGCTTCCAGTAATTCTGACAGGTTCGGGTACACCTTAGATTTATATGAATTTAATTTATTAACAGTCAACCATTTATATCCAGTTATCTCTTCTTCTTCTTGAAGTTTTGTTTTACTTTTTTCAGAAACCATCAGGTACCAGGATGTTTTTTTCAGCATGAGGTCTTTTCCAATCCTGTAGACATGCCAGGTTTCAGGCAATGCAGACACGATCATACAGTCCAGCCCCACTTCCTCTTTGACTTCCCTCAGGGCGGCTACGCGCTTGCTTTCACCAGGGTCAATTTTACCCTTAGGAAGATCCCACCAGCCTTTTCGGCGGATCAATAAGAACTTGCCATCCTGATTTTTTACCACTCCTCCTGCCGCCAGGATTAGTTTGTTTCCGGCAATGATCTTTTGCCAAACTGCACGTGGATCGCGTGTGGCTACAATTACCGGCATATGGATTTTTTCGTCCAGCATCTGGTTCATGGTTTTCCGGATCCGGGCCATGCCCGGTTCCTGTAAAACCAATGCCATTGGGAAATCTTTCATGCTGAGTAAATGCAGCCTTTTTTTATCCAGGATCAGGATCCAAGAGGTATTGATGCAGAATTTATATTTTTGCGCCCTTAGATTCATGTTGACTCCCGATCATATAGCATACCGGTTGCTGCAAATAAAAGCAATTAAACTTAGTCCGCAAAAGCCATTTACCTGGGCATCCGGCCTGAAATCACCCATTTATTGCGACAACCGGCTGATCCTTTCCTACCCGGAATTCCGGGGCCAGGTAGTCGATGCTTTTATACGCAGTTCATTGCCTTTTGTTCCTTTTGATGTCGTAGCCGGCGTGGCCACAGGGGGCATTGCCTATGGGGCGCTGATTGCTGACCGCATGGAATTGCCTTTGATCTATGTCCGGTCGGAAGCCAAAGGCCATGGCCTCGGCAACCAGATCGAAGGCAGACTGGAGGCCGGGCAACGGGTTCTGGTGATCGAAGACCTTTTATCTACGGGTGGCAGCAGCCTGAAAGCGGTCCAGGCCCTACGCGAGGCAGGGGCAATGGTCACCGGCTTGCTCGCCATTTTCTCTTATGGATTTGATGCCTGTACCAAGGCCTTTAAGGAGGCGGAGGTCAGGTCACAAACGCTTACGGATTATCCCACCCTGCTGCGTGTTGCCAGCTCCAACGAGCTCATCAACCGGGATGAATTTGATTTGCTCCATTCCTGGAATAAAGATCCCAAAGCCTGGTCAGAAAAACAATCCCATTAATTTAACATAATTCCCCTGGCATGACTCCACTCAGTTCCGAACAGTTCCTTCAGAATTACATCAACAACCCCTCCCCGACCGGCTTTGAAGTTAAAGGGCAACAAATCTGGCTGGAATACATCAAACCATTCACCGACAGCTGGGAACTGGATGATTACGGAACCGCCTTTGCGGTGATCAACCCCGGAAAGGAATACCGGGTAGTGATTGAAGCCCACGCCGATGAAATCTCCTGGTTTGTTAATTACATAACCGACAACGGCCTCATCCATGTGATCCGCAACGGAGGCTCCGATCACCAGATCGCTCCATCCAAACGGGTGAATATTTTTACGGATAAAGGCGTGATTAAAGGTGTATTCGGATGGCCTGCCATCCACACCCGCTCCACTACGGCGGATGACCCGAAATTGTCCATTGAAAACCTGTTTGTGGATATTGGGGCAAAGGACAAGGAAGAAGTCGGCAAAATGGGCATCCATGTAGGGTGTGTGATGACCTATGAGGATGACTTTTTCATTTTGAATGAAAATTATTATGTTGGCAGGGCACTTGACAACCGGCTGGGCGGTTTTTGTATCGCGGAAGTTGCGCGACGCATCAAGGAAAACAAAATTGAACTTCCCTATTCCCTTTATATAGTTAATGCGGTCCAGGAAGAAGTGGGCCTTCATGGAGCAGAAATGATTGCGCGCAGGATCAAACCCAATGCGGCCATCGTAATTGACGTAACCCACGACACCTCTACGCCGCATATGAACAAGAAAAAGGATGGAGATGTAAAATGCGGGGATGGCCCGGGCCTCACCCATGCGCCATCCGTACACCAGAAGCTGCTTCGTCTGGTGACCGATGCCGCCATGGTCAATGGCATTCCGTTCCAGCGGCAGGCTTCTTCCCGAGCCACCGGTACAGATACCGATGCTTTTGCTTATTCCAACCAGGGCGTGCCCACGGTCCTTATATCCATCCCTCTGCGGTACATGCATACCACGGTTGAAATGGCCCATAAACAGGATGTGGAAAATGTGATTCAACTGATTATCCACGCTCTTGGGAAGATTGAATACAACCACAATTTTAAATATTTCTGAACCCTACCGGGTCCCGGTTTGTTTATCCTGGGTTATCATTGAGCACTTTTTCGACAATATTTCTCTAACTTTAGCCTTATGCACGATGTATTGGTAAAAATCCGGTTCATTTTTTACAGGTTTCATGATAAAGGCCTGGAGTTTTTCCTGGTCAAAGAAAACGATCAATGGACCCTGCCTTCAGGACATGCGAAAGACCAGACCCAGCGCTTTTTCAACCGTGAAGGCAAAATGATCGAACTGGAAGCCGGTGAAATCGACCGCATGAAAAATCTTGCCATCGAAGCAGACTGGCACGATATGCCTTCCATCCGCGGCCTGATCAAACACGATTTGAAAATGGTGGAAGAAAAATTTCTCGGGCTGGAAGAAGGATCTTACCTGGCCGCCAAAGAAGCCTTTAAAAAAGTGCTTCCCCAGGAATACGCCCTGCTTAAAGAATTAAAAGACATTTTGTTTGACCGGAACCTGACGCAGAACATCTGAGCCATTCCTGATTACGCAGCTGACCGGGTCGTTTTATTTTAACAATTACTCATTTTCATTCAATAAACGCAGCTGACTGCAGGACGATCCTCCTGACTTGTATTAATTTTACTTCATGTCTGAGACGTATTCGCCCATTGGGTATACCGATTTTCATTTTGCTCCCGATCAATCGGTATATAAAGGAAAAGTGAGGGAAATCTATACGGTTGGCGACCGCCTTATTTCCATAGCCAGCGACCGGATATCTGCGTTTGATCACATCCTGCCCAGACTCATTCCATACAAGGGGCAGGTACTCAACCAGGTGGCCGCCCATTTTCTCAATGCCACCCACGACCTGGTACCCAACTGGCTGGAATCTACACCCCACCCCAATGTTTCCATTGGAAAAAAATGCCGGCCTGTGAAACTGGAGTTTGTAGTAAGGGGCTACCTGGCAGGGCATGCCTGGCGGGAATACCAGAGTGGCAAAAGAATGATTTGTGGAATACCGATGCCCGAAGGCTTGAAAGAATCCGACCGTTTTCCCCAAGTCCTTATCACTCCCAGCACCAAAGCCGAACAGGGCCATGATGAAGACATATCAAAGGAACAAGCCATCGCCCATGGCCTGTGCAGCCTGGAAGAATGGGATACCATGGAGCGCTACGCCCTATCGCTGTTTAACCGGGGAACAGAGATGGCTGCTGCCCAGGGACTGATCCTGGTGGACACAAAATATGAGTTTGGGCGGTACGGTGGCCAGATCCTCCTGATTGATGAGGTACACACACCGGACAGTTCGAGATATTATTACCTCGAGGGATATGCCCAGAGGCAGGAAAGCGGTGAGCGACAAAAACAGCTGTCTAAGGAATTTGTGCGCGAATGGTTGATGGAACATGGCTTTTCGGGTAAGGCTGGGCAATCCATGCCGGAAATGCCGGATTCCTTTGTCTGGGAGATTTCCGACCGGTATATCGAATTATATGAGAAAGTCACAGGTAAGGCTTTTCAAAAAGAGCCTGCCAGCCAAAATGTGAATGCGATCGAAGAAGCGGTGCGAAATGCGCTGTAGTTCCTCGCCGTTCCTCAGCAAGGGCAACAGTAAGGTGTTTATTATAAAAAAGCCGGTACTGGATTTTCGATGCGGGTACCTTTTTAATTTATTTTAGCATCCGGAAACCTGGAGATTCCATAAACCCCGGCCTGGCTCAAACCATTGTATAATTTTTTCATAAAATCCTCACCGGGATCGGTCTTCATGGTCAGGTAATTGGGGTCGGTCTCCCTCCAGAGCGGATGGGTTTGAAATCGGCCATAATCCATGTGTCCGATCACATAACGGATAGGATATTTATAATGAAGGTATCGGATCAGGGTCACATTGGCCTTTAGTTGTGCGTCCGTCAGTTTATATTGATCCCCATCCCCTACGTTTTCTATGCCAATGGCACAATGATTCAGGCCGATGGTATGGCGTGCAAATGCCGTCTCGGGCAACAAGCGATAAATGGTCCCATCCCGGTCTACTAAAAATTGAACACCTACATTCAGTGTACTGGCGCCCCGGAGTTCCTCCCTGCCTTCCAGCACACTGGGCCGGAATGCATTGTACGAAGCCGCCAGGGTGGGTATGGCCGTCCAATGTACCACTACCATAGATGGGGTGATCAGGGGAGCCCTTACATTGGTCATTCCGTGCCGGATCTGCATGTATTCAAGGGATAGCCGCTTGCGTGTGGTATCCCAGGTAATGGGCTTATCCACAATTTTGGTGTCTTTGAGCGGGTTTCTGGCCGACTGGACTGAGCATGCTGAAATCATCATGCCCAGCCCGAATAAAATCAGGAAGGGCGGTATTCTTAAAAGCTTGTACATAAGTTGGCGGGATAAGATATAAAATGTTAACGAAAAAAAGTGGGTGAAAAGTATGAAACAGCAGATGGTTGTTTTGGAATTCAAAGACCTTTGCCGGCAAACGGCCTTAGCTGTTTTCCGAACCAGATAGTTTGTCCCCGATTGTTGTATTAGCTCCCACTCTTTGCTAACTTCGGGTATGTACAACCCACGAACGCTAAAAACAAATTTTTTATGCTTCGCTATGGATTTTTCGGATGATTAGGATGGCTAAAATTTATAACTCAATCTTCCCGAAGTGGTTTTGGGGCGGAAAGCGGAGGTTGGACAGGACAAATTGGCTTAACCTAACCATCCCTCATATACCCCTGCCTGCCCACAAAGTTATCCGGTCATGCTTTAAAATAATTTTATACTCATTTTTGGCTTCCATCTCGGCCTTATCTCTATTTTCTTCCTGCAAGACTTCAGACACATCAATTCAGGCCCATACTTTTCCCCCGGAACTTACCCAGTTTACCCCATACAAAGGCAACCCGGTTTTCACAGGCACTGACGCCGATACCTGGGATCAGAACATCCGGGAACGCGGATATATTTTGAAAGAAGGCGATGAGTATTCCATGTGGTATACCGGTTACAGATCGGGTGATGAGGCAGAAATGTACCTGGGTTATGCCTTTTCCCCGGACGGGATAACATGGACCAGGCATCCCGGAAATCCAGTATATGCCGGCGCCTGGACCGAAGACATGATGGTGTTCAAAACCGACAGCATGTATTATATGTTCGCCGAAGGCAAAAAAGACCTCGCGCACTGGCTCACCTCCCTGGATAAAGTCCACTGGACGGAGCATGGAAAACTGGATATCCATTACACCGATGGACGTTCACTCAGTCCAGGCCCTTTTGGCACTCCAACGATCTGGCTGGAGGACAGCACTTGGTATTTATTTTATGAACGCAACGATGAAGGAATATGGCTGGCCACCAGCAAAGACCTGGTCCTGTGGACCAATGTACAGGATGAACCGGTACTCAAAAAAGGACCTGAGCCCTATGACCTATATGGTGTGGCCATGAACCAGGTTATTAAATACGGGGGAAAATATTATGGTTATTACCATGGCACCGCCTTTGCAGACTGGAGTGAATGGAGCACCAATATCGCTGTCTCGGATGACCTGGTTCAATGGAGAAAATACGAAGGCAATCCCATCCTGAAAGACAATAAATCAAGTGGCATCCTGGTACCGGATGGCACCCGGTACCGGATGTACACCATGCATCCGGAAGTGGCCTTGCATTTTCCCTCGGAGAACTAAACAGATATCCATAACTAAATAGCATTTAAATGAAAAGAAGGAACTTCATCAAATCCACTGCCCTTTCCACTCTTGGCTTCAACTTCAATCCTATTCCGGCCAGGAAAAAAACGCATATCCTAAGCCTCAGTTTCGACGACGGCTTTAAAAAATCATTTTACCGGATTGCAGAGATCCATGAAACCTATGGCCTCAAAGCCTGCCTCAATGTAATCGCTTCAGGCCACCTCCCCGGTTTCAAAGGAGTGGACAAATGGATTCGCCCGGAACTGATGGGTAATTTTGATAACTGGAACCAACTCAAAGGCCGGGGCCACGAGATCATGCCCCATACCTGGGACCACCTCAATCTCACTCAGATCCCCCTGGACGAAGCCAAAACGAATATCGACCGCTGTTTGGATTATTTCGAACAACATCTTGAAGGATACCTCCCTTCCAATGCCGTCTACAATTTTGCTTTTAATGCCTCGACTCCCGAACTGGATAACTTCACGCTGCAAAGGGTTCGCGCGGTGCGAACCGGAGGATGGCTCGTACTCAAGGGCAGCCGGTATAATCCAATACCGGTTGACCACCAACCCCTGGCACTCGGATGCTGGGGCCATGGTCCTGACAACGGCGACGCTTATACCGAAAATGAGATCAAGCAGTTTCTGGCCGGCCCCGGTGGTTGGCTGATCATCAATATGCATGGATTGGATGATGAAGGTTGGGGGCCGGTATCAACAACATACCTGGATGGATTGCTGAAAAGACTGGTGAGGGTCAAAAACCTGGAAATAACACCAGTGGGTGAGGTTTTAAGGAAGTTTGGTCATGGGTGACTTCCTTATGTTGCAGGAGAAGAAGGATAAAAAGGTAATTCACCAGCCCCTCATTGAATGAGATAATCACATACTTAGACCGGCTTTCCAAAAAAATTTAATATTTTCCCACCCCATTCCTTTCAGTGGCCAGCGCCTATTAAAGGAATTGCCAAAAAACCCGATATGACCTGGTCCTACAATACCAATTACCCCGGCATCGACGATTTGCGCAACGCAGCGAGAAGACGTATTCCCCGTTTTGCCTTTGAATACCTCGATGGCGGATGCAACGAAGATGTCAACCTTGCAAAAAACACGTCCGATATCCGGGATGTGGAGCTTAAACCCTATTACCTGGGAGCCTACACTCCATCCGACCTGAAAACCGAATTGTTCGGCCAGGTCTATGATGCCCCCTTTGGAGTCTCCCCCATTGGCCTTCAGGGCCTGGTCTGGCCCAACAGCCCTGAAATCCTGGCCCGGGCGGCTACAGATCACAATATTCCTTTTACCCTAAGTACGGTAAGCACCTCCAGCATTGAACGGATCGCAGAGATCACCGGGGGTAAGGCATGGTTTCAACTTTATTATCCAAGTTCGGACGAAGTAAGGGCAGACATCCTCCGCCGGGTTGAGTCTGCGCATCTACCTGTATTGGTCCTCTTAAGTGATGTGCCCACTTTTGCTTTCCGGCCGAGGGATATTAAAAATGGACTCGCCCTCCCACCACGCATGACCCTGAGGAACATTATCCAGATCCTGGGCAAACCAAACTGGGCGCTGCGTACGCTTTATCATGGTGCCCCACATTTCGCCACCATGAAACAATATATGCCCGGTGGCCTCAATATGAAACAGCTCGGGCAATTTATGAATATGACTTTTTCCGGCCGCCTCAGCGAAGAGCGTATCGGCCCGATCCGTGAACGCTGGAAAGGAAAACTGGTGATTAAAGGGGTGGCCAGCGAAGAGGATACGGAGACGGCCATCCGGCTCGGCATAGACGGCATCATCATCTCCAACCACGGGGGCCGGCAATTGGATGCCGGTGAATCCACCCTCCATTCCCTGGTCGCCTTGCAGAAAAAATACAAGGGCAAAATAAAGATCATGCTTGACAGCGGAGTTCGCACAGGGCCTGATATCGCCCGCGTCCTTGCTTCCGGCGCCGATTTTGTGTTCCTCGGCAGGACGTTCATGTATGGGGTAGCCGCCCTGGGCAATGAAGGGGGCAACCACACCATGTCGATTCTGAAAATCCAGCTCAAACAAATCCTGGAACAGGTCTGTTGCGCCCACCCTTCCGAACTTTACCGGCACCTGATCCCCAAATGAAAATGTAAACCATGGATAGCACCGCAAAGGAATTTACTCCTACTGAAGAATTCGAACGCCAGGCCGTACCTCCATCGCGATGGAAAGACTGGAAAAGTTTTCTGGGCATGTATGCCGGAGAACATGTGGCAGGGACGGAGTTTATGATCGGGCCTTTATTCCTGACTTCAGGAGTGAGTGCTTTCGACCTGATCGTTGGTTTGCTGCTGGGCAATTTTATGGCCGTTATATGCTGGAGGTACCTCACGGCTGAAATCGCGGTGAAAAACAGGCTCACGCTCTATTATCAACTGGAAAAGATCTGTGGTAAAAACCTGGTGACCTTTTACAATATCGCCAACGGGGTGCTGTTTTGTTTCCTTGCCGGTGCCATGATCACTGTGTCAGCGACCGCAGTGGGTATTCCATTTAATTTAGAAATGCCGAAACTGGAAGATAACATGCCCAACAGCATCACCTGGGTCATTATTTGTATGATCCTGGGTGCCCTGATAGCCATAATCGCTGCCAAGGGATACAATACCGTGGCAAAGGCCGCCAACTGGATGGCTCCCTTTATCGTGATAGCTTTCATGGCCTGTGGCATGGTAGCCTTAAGCCAGCTTGGTGTCAAAAGTTTCTCTGATTTCTGGGCTATATGGGGCACAGGCTCCGAACCCTTTCCGGGCCAGATAAAATATACGTTCTGGCATGTAATGTTATGGTCCTGGTTTTGCAACGCGGCCATGCATATCGGCATGTCCGACCTTTCCGTACTTCGTTTTGCCAATAAAGCCAGCGTGGGCTGGACTACAGCCGCAGGCATGTATGTCGGACATTACCTGGCATGGATCGCAGCCGCCCTCCTGTACGCCGTTTACCTCAAGTCACCCGAAGCTCAAAGTATGCTTACGGCCGGAGTGGCCCCTCCCGTTGCCCCTGGACCTTTGGCTTACAACGCTCTGGGTGTGATTGGCTCCATCACTGTCATTCTCGCCGGCTGGACTACCGCCAATCCAACGATCTACCGGGCAGGCCTGGCTTTTCAGGCAATCATGCCGAAAGTGTCCACCTTCTGGGTAACCATTTTAGCCGGCAGCATTGCGACCTTAGCAGGCATATTCCCGGCCTTTGCGATGAAACTCCTGGGCTTTGTAGCCCTTTATGGATTTATCCTCGCACCCGTCGGAGCAGTCATTGTGTTCGAGCATTTCTTCGCGGACAAAACCGGGGTGGAGATCAACTACGCGGAAAAGAAAGGCATTCATTTCAACCTGGCAGTATTCCTGGCCTGGGCACTCAGTTTTGGGATATTTTATTCTATTTCAGTTTCCCAGGGAGTGTTTCTTTCTTTCCTCACCCTTCCGGCCTGGTTATTATGCGGGTCGCTGCATCTGGGGATCAGCAGGTATATGCAGAGGAGGACAGAGGATAGAGGGTAGAGGATAGAGGATAGAGGGACAGCTCGGAAGGAATCCAACTCTTACCCCCGACCTCACACCTCATACCTTTTTATATTAACTTTGAAATCATAAAACATAAACCATGGGTATCCTCGATCCTCTCAAAAAACTTCTTTTTGGCGTCAAAGGCGTCACCAAACACCAGGCTGAAAAAGCAGTGGACTTCACCAAAGAAAAAGGGGAAGAATTGTTTGATAAGACTTCCGAGTTTGTGAAAGATGCCGGGGAAAAAATAGGAAAAACCGGCGCCAAGATCCTTGAAAAAGTGGATGATCTCTGGGACACCACGCCAAAACATGATACCCCTTTTGAATCCAAAACGGAACAGCCCGCCAAACAGGCTTCCTCGGATTTTGTGGAGCCCATCCGCAAATCCATGAGCCAGGCAGGTGAAAAGATCGCTGAAGGGGCCGCGAAAGTAAAGGAAGAAGCCAAAGAACTGGGCAGCAAAGTGGTGGAAGCAACGGATGATTTCTGGAAAAAAGCGGAACAGTTTTCTGAAAACATCTCGGATAAAGCCAAAACTAAAGGCTCGGAATTTTATGAGAAGGCCAAAACAGTTGTGGAAGAACAAGCCAGGAACATCAATCAGAAAATTGACGAGTTCATAGCAAAAGAAAAAGCCCTTGAAGCCCAGGAACCCAAAGGCGAATTTGGAGAAACACCCATCTCAGAAAATAAGAACCTCACTGAGCCGCTGATGGGAAAACACGAGGACTTTTTTGACAAAGCCAAAAAATTCCTTGATGATCAGGACAAAAAAAGTCAAAAGCCCATCCCTGTAGAAGTGAAAAAGGTAGAGACAGCACCCGTGGACGAAAAACCACTGGACCCCACAGACCAGAAACAACTCAATGACCTGCTGTCCAATTCTTCGGCTCCCAAACCGGAAGACCCT
>CAYOPD010000052.1:0-27650 GCA_964405735.1 uncultured Saprospiraceae bacterium
GGGGTTGTTTTGCAATTCCTTACGGATCACTTTTTCAGCGATGTCCAGGGCCATTTTACTGACCTGGTCCTTGATCTCGATCATGGCCAGTTTTTTCTGGTTATCGATGTCCTGCATGGCGCTGCTGATGACTTTGGAAGCCTCTTCTTTGGCTTTGTCCCTCGCTTCGCTGACAATGGCATTTTTGGTTTCTTTGGCTTCAGCCAGGATCCGGGCCCTTTCTTCACGGGCTTCCGCGAGCACCCTTTCGTTTTCGGACTTCATGTTATTCATTTCCTCGCGGGTCTTCCTGGCCAGGTCAATGGCATCCTGGATATCGCCTTCCCTTTTTTTAAGCGATTCGTTTATAGGCTTAAATGCAAATTTGCCGATCAGGCCCCAGAAGAGCAGGAAAAACAGGAGGGTCCAGAAAAACAAACCGAATTCCGGTTTGATGGGACTAAAGTCAGCCAGATAGATCATAATCTGTCTTGTTTTTTTAAAAAACCACCTGGTAAAAACCAATCGTCCTTACCAGGCGGTCTGGTTATTGGAATCGGATTAAGCAGAAAGATAAGATAAGAGCAGGGCGATCAGGGCAGCACCTTCTACAAGCGCTGCGGTCAGAATCATGTTAGCCCGGATATCGCCCACCGCTTCCGGCTGGCGTGCAATGGCTTCCATGGCTTTCCCTCCGATAGTACCTACGCCGATGCCGGCGCCGATCACGGCTAAACCCATTCCAATAGCGGCAATTGAACCTGTCATAATTTGAACTATTTATTTAAATGAATTAATTTCTTCATGGTTTGATCAATGGTGTTTCTCTTCAGCATGGTGGTGCTCCTCGGTGGCGGCGCCCAGGTAGGAAGCCGTCAGCAGGGTGAATACATAAGCCTGTATAAATGCGACCAGCAGTTCTATGGCCATCATGAATATGGAAAGCAGCCCTGAGCCCACGGAGGCTCCCAGGGAGGCCGGTACGTTCTGGCCCGATTTGCCAAAAATGAAGATGAGGCTAACAAAGACCACCAGGGTCATGTGGCCGGCGGTGATATTGGCAAACAACCGGAGCATCAGGGTAAGGGGTTTGATGAAAATGCCCAGGATCTCCACCGGGGTAAGAATGGTCTTGACCCAGGCCGGTACACCGGGCATCCAGAGGATATGCTGCCAGTAATGTTTGTTGCCGCTCACGGTGGTGATGATGAAGGCCAGCAGTGCAAGGACCATGGTCACACTGAGATTGCCGGTGACATTGGAACCGCCGAAAAAGGGAACCTGGCCAAATAAATTGAGCCCGAGAATAAAAAAGAAAAGGGAAAGCAGGAAGGGGAAAAACTTTTCCCATTTGGCCCCGATAAACGGTTTGGCCACCTCATCCCGGATAAACAGGATGACCATTTCAATCATGTTTTGAAGGCCTTTGGGGGCACGCCCGGGATGGCGACGATAGGTCCTTGCGATCGAGATGAACATCCATCCCAGCAGGAGGCAGACAATGAACATGCTGATGGCGTTTTTGCCCAGTGAAAAATCATAAAAGGAAGTCACTCCCCCGCCGAATAGACCTCCATCCGCCGTACTTTTTTTATCCAGGCGGTATTCATGGCCCTGGTAAAGGACATGGGGGATTTCTATTTTCTTGCCTTTGGCGTCGGTTTCTTCTTTGGCGGTGAATCCTTCAATGGCCACTTCCCCACCGGGGAAGGCGGCATCCTGGACCCGCATGACCTGGCCTTCATGCAATACAAACTGATTATAGGCTTTATGCCCATCTCCGTGCCCATAGGCATCAAAACCGAAACGGGAAGAGGAGAAGATATCCCAGCCTTTTCCTTTGGTATAAAGCATGCAGGGCAGGGGAATATTAAAAGGGCCTATGCTGTAGATATTTTGGTCAGAGATATGATGGAAGGCGGTGGAAGCGGGATCAAATTCGTGGCCTTCATGGTCGTTGTGTTCTTCCTGAGGAGCATGGCCCGAGGATTCGGTCTGAAGGCCACCCTGACCTTCTTGCTGGGCTTGTCCGAAAACCAGTGCATAAGAAAATAATAAACTGAAAATCAGTTTTTTACAAATCAGGATTTGGCGAAACTTTATCATTTTCTTAAAAATCGCTGCAAATGTACACATTTTAGGATACTCCATACCAGAATAAGACCCGATTTTAAACAATTCTGAGATGGTGAATTGCTGTTACAGGGAATCACGAAACAGGAGGAACCTACGACTCAGAGGAATAAGACCGGATCAGCGGAGATCTTCCACACGGATGCCCGGGAATTTTTTCACGTCAAAGGCAAACAGATGATCCGGCAGCGGGGTATTGGCCTGGCTTGACAGATTAAGGATATACGAATCTCCACTTTTCAGGTAAAGCGTAATGGAACGGTATTGGAATTGGGTCCGGTCTATTTCAGCCTTGATTTTAAAATATTCTGCGTTTTGGTCGAGTGGTTTGAATTCAATCACTTCACAAACCATATTGTTCACCCTGCTTTCGCCGGCCAGGATATAAACCAGGTCGGGAGCATCATGGATTTTGAGCAGTTTGTAGGGAGATATGGGATCATCCGCCAGGGCGGTTGCATCCTGGATCTGGACTTCATTCCTTTTTTTCAGGTAAACCCAGAGGGTGGTCCCATCGGAGGTAAGTTGCTGTTCAGGAAAATCCAGGACGAATTTATTGCCCAGGATCATGGCCTTGCCTTTTTGAATCACCGGGGAAGATTCAGCGGCCTGGGTCACAAAGGAAAACTCGAAAGTCACCCCTTTGCCTGCTTTTATCTTATCACTGACTGCTTTGAGAATCTGCCTGGCCCTGGGATCCGAGTCCTTATTGGCGGTATAAGTGCTGATTTTCTGGGCTTCCAAAGAAATAAAAACCAGAAATGAGAATAAATACAAAAGCATTAGCCTGTTCATACACTAATAATGCAAACGTAATAATTCACCGGGAGGTTCTTAAATTCCGGTTAAATTGATTCACATCCTAAAACAATGGATTATGAAACTATACCGCTTTTCCCTTTTTGTTTTCGTTCTTCTTCTGTCGGCAGCGCCTTTTCTCAAGGACAACTGATGGAAGGCCTATTTTGATTAAAGGCGTGTTCTGATCATTTTCAGTATCCGGCCGGCTTCAAATAAAAAAGGGGTCCTTTGACCCCTTACTAAAAACAAGGAAAACTTTACTATAAACTCGTATTGTATGAATACAAAGAAGGTGTTCTCATCTGGATGCCGGTAACGGATTATTTCAGCTCAAAATGGTGGCTGTAATATTTATCCTCCTGGAGGACCATGACGATGTATTCGCCTTTGGCCAGGTTGGACAAATTGTACGCCTTGTTGAAAGTCGGCTGGTCGATCAGGGTTTGGTAGATGGTTTCCTGTTGAAGGTCGAGGATTTTAAGCGTCGCCGATTTTCCCAGGTTGAGGAAATTTACTTTCAGTCTGGATTCATCCAGGGTGATAAATGGTTTAATGAATGTTTTAACCTCCGGATAAATCGTCATGGATTTATCATTCAGGGCAAATGCCTGGGTGCAGGTTTTGACCTGGTCTGTAATGGTAATGGTATAAGCACCGGTTTCCAACTGGGCCAGATTGAATCTTTTCAGCCGGCCGGCTTCCTTGCTTTTGTATTCCTGGGTGGTCAGCACATGGCCTTCCTGGTCCTGGATCTGCACCTGGAGGTCCGCTTTGTTCCAGTTGGCGGTGTTCAATACAAGGGTATGTCCATAAGAAGTTAACCGGTAAGCGGGGTCAGCAGCGGTGAGGGTACCGGCGGCCATGAAGGTGAGGAATGCTGCAAAAAAAAGTGTTTTCATAATTTAGAATGTTTTGATTAAGATGATTGAAATTGATACAACAAAGAAAGCCGAAGCTCGACCGCCTTGCTTCCTTTGAATTTTCCAATATTGTTGTTGGATTAACAGGTCCGGAATTGGAAATAACCATTCCGTCGAAATTTTTGCTGATGATTTTAAGTAAAGGAAGTGTTAATTGACCTGCGCTTAATCCTGTATCTCCCATATTTGCCACGAAACAAATCCCATTGAATATGAGAGGATCCTCCGGAATCCGGCCGGTACTGGAGTTAATTGAGCTGAGCTTCGGGCAATCTTTTACCTACCGCAAGTTTGAAGAAGAAGAGCCTAACCTAAAGCCATTCTGGCATTATCACCCCGAGATCGAGTTGGTCTATGTCCAGGAAGGTTCATCCAAAAGGCATATTGGAAATCACATTTCGTATTTTAATAATGGCGACCTGATCCTGCTTGGCCCCAACCTTCCCCATTATGGTTTTACCGAACGGCTCTCCGGCAAGCGCTCCGAGATCGTGGTCCAACTCAAAAAAGATTTTCTGGGCCATGACTTTTTTGAAAAACCGGAATTGAAGGCCATCGACCGATTGTTTGAGCGCGCCACCTCCGGTCTGACCTTTTCCGGCAATACCCGGGAGACGGTTGGAAAAAAACTGGACGGCCTTGAAAATGAAATTCCGTTCAACCGCCTGATGGGCCTCCTGGAGATCTTCCAGATCCTGGCGTACTCCGAAGAATATCAGGTTCTGAATGTAAGCGGGCCATCGCTCCTGGTCAAACGGTCAGACAACGAAAAAATTGAAAAGGTATACGATTATGTCAGGGACCATTTTAAAGAACAAATTTCCCTGGACGAAATCTCCGCATTGGTCACTATGGAAGTACCCTCTTTTTGCCGCTATTTCAAAAGGGTGACCGGTAAAACGTTTACCTCCTTTGTCAACGATTTCCGGATCGTCCATGCCTGCAAACTGCTCAGCGAAACCAATTATTCCGTATCGGAGATATGTTTTGAAAGCGGCTTCAACAACTTTTCCCATTTCAACCGCCTTTTTAAAATGACTACGCACACGACTCCCCTTGCCTACCGGAATGAGAGTCAGACTATACTGCTTTGAGAGGATTCAATAGGTAGCGGTCAGCGGTCAGCAGTCAGTATTCAGCAGTAGTCAGCAGTCAGTAATCTACTGATGACTGGAAGCTGATAGCTGATAGCCGATAGCTGATAGCTGATAGCTGATAGCCGATAGCTGATAGCCGATAGCTGATAGCCGATAGCCGATAGCTGATAGCCGATAGCCGATAGCCGATAGCCGATAGCTGATAGCTGATAGCCGATAGCTGATAGCTGATAGCTGAAACCTCACGGCTCTTCGCTGCCTAAAAGTCAGTTATTTCCATCCATTCCCTGTCAAAAATTCCTTTTTAAGCACAAATTCCGGTTTGGACGGCAAATTGATAGGTAGTACCTTGAAATAACATTTTTAAGATGACATATGACCAGTTTACTGTAAAAGCCCAGGAATGCATCCTGGAAGCCCAGCGTATTGCGGAGTCCCTCGACCAGCAAATCGTGGATACCCCGCATTTGCTCAAAGGCATCATGCTGACCGAATCCAGCGTTTCCGACTTCCTGTTGAAAAAAAGCGGTGTTAATGTCGCCTCGGTAAAACTGGAACTGGATAAATTGATTCAGACTTATCCCAAAATAAAGGGCTCAGAGATCAAACAGGCCCTTTCCAATGAGGCCAACCAGTCCCTCTCCCGGGCTAAAAACATGCTCAAGGATTTTGGAGACGATTACATCAGCATGGAACTGATCCTGCTTGGCATCCTCACTGGAAACGACAAGACCGCGCAGCTTCTGAAAAACAGCGGGGCCACGGAAGCCGGAATAAAAAATGCCATCAAAGAATTACGCAAAGGCCGTTCGGTCAAAGAACAGGGAGCGGAAAACACCTATAACGCCCTCGGCAAATATGCAGTCAACCTGAATGAGCGGGCTGAAAACGGGGAACTCGATCCCATCATAGGCCGCGATGACGAGATCCGCCGGATCCTCCACATCCTGTCCCGCAGAAAGAAAAACAACCCCATCCTGCTGGGTGAGGCGGGAGTGGGTAAGACGGCCATCATCGAAGGCATCGCCTGGCGGATCGTCCGGCAGGACGTGCCTGAAAATCTGAGGACCAAACAAATCTTTGCCTTGGATATGGCGGCTCTGGTCGCAGGCGCCAAATACAAAGGTGAGTTTGAAGAGCGGCTGAAAGCGGTGATCAAGGAGGTCAAGGAATCGGGCGACCGCGTGATCCTGTTTATTGATGAAATCCATACCCTGATTGGAGCCGGTGGCGGGCAAGGTGCGATCGATGCAGCCAATATCCTCAAACCGGCGCTGGCCCGGGGCGAACTACACACCATCGGGGCCACCACTTCGGATGAATACCAAAAATATTTTGAAAATGACAAGGCCCTGGTTCGCCGTTTTCAAACCGTATTTATCGATGAACCCAGCATTGAAGAAACCGTATCCATCCTGAGGGGGATCCAGGATAAATACGAAGTATACCACAAGATCAACATCCTCGATGAAGCCCTCGTGGCCGCGGCCGAATTGTCCAGCCGCTATATCCCGGACCGTCACCTGCCGGATAAAGCCATCGACTTGATCGATGAAGCTGCGGCCAAACTCCGTCTTGAACTGGACAGCGTACCGGATGAGGTGGATGAACTTCAACGAAGGGTGCGGCAATTGGAAATCGAAAAAGAAGTGATCAAAAGGGACCACGATGGTAATAAAATGGACGTGATCAACAAGTCCCTCGCAGAAGCCAAAGAAAAACTGGACATCGTCAGCGCTTCCTGGAAAAACGAAAAAGAGATCGTGGACCAGATTCAAAACATCAAAAAAACCATGGAAGAACTCCAGGGCCAGGCCGACAAGGCAGAACGGGAAAGCAATTATGAAGTGGTGGCCAAAATCCGCTATGGGACACTAAAAGAACAGGAAAAACTCCTTGCCGAAGCCGAAGAACGGCTGAAAGTGCTTCCCGAGGACAACCGTTTTACCAACCAGGAAGTCACCGCCAATGATATTGCCGCAGTGGTTTCCAAATGGACGGGCATCCCCCTTCAGAAAATGTTGCAAAGCGAAAGGGGAAAACTCCTTCAGCTGGAAGAAGAAATCGGCAAAAGACTGATAGGCCAGACCGCGGCGGTTAAAGCCGTGAGCGATGCCATAAGGCGCAGCAGGGCCGGGCTGGGCGATCCAAACAAACCGATAGGCTCTTTTATTTTCCTGGGCCCCACCGGTGTCGGTAAAACCGAGCTTGCAAAAGCGCTTGCTGAAGTGCTTTTCAACGATGAAAAAGCCATTGTGCGCATTGACATGAGTGAATACCAGGAAAAACACGCGGTTTCCCGCCTGATCGGCGCCCCTCCGGGATACGTAGGGTATGACGAAGGGGGACAGCTTACGGAAGCCATTCGCAGAAGGCCCTATTCCATCGTACTCCTCGATGAAATCGAAAAAGCCCATCCCGATACGTTCAACATTCTGCTTCAGGTGTTGGATGACGGACAACTGACAGACAACAAGGGACGGACCGCCAATTTCAAGAACACCATTATCATCATGACCTCCAATATGGGGTCTGAGAAAATCCTGGAAAACTTTGAAGACCTGGAAGCCCTGGGCGACAAACACCGCACGGAAATCATCGAGACCACCAAGATGGAAGTGTTTGACCTGCTGAAGGAAAACATGAGGCCAGAATTCCTAAACCGGATCGATGACAAGATCATGTTCCTGCCGCTCACCAAGGCCGAGATTAAAAAAATCGCTTTGCTGCAGTTGAAATCCATCCGTAAGAATCTCTCCCGGCAAAACCTGTTTATCGAATTGTCTGAAAACGCGGTCAACCTCCTGGTCGACCTGGGATACGATCCGCAATTTGGGGCCAGGCCGTTGAAACGGGTGATCCAAAATGACATCATTGACGAGCTCGCGAAGTTCCTGCTATCAGGCACCTTTGCTTCCGGGGATACGATCCTGGTGGATACGGACATCAAGGGTTTTACTTTCAAATCGACCCTTAATCCGGATGCCGGTATTCTGCACAGCGCCATGGACAGCGTGGATACCGATATGAAGACCAAGGATTCCAGGGACAAAAAACTGAATCAGCTCAATAAGGCTACCCGCGCGGTGGAAGATGCAGTCAATAAAATTAAGGATGGGGAACTGCCGCAGAGCCAGGAAGATCCTTCTAAAAACTAAACAGGATCTTCCAGTACTCCTGAAGTCCGTCCGGGGGCTTCCTGAATATAGCTGCGATGAAATTCATAAACCTTCCGTACAGCATGAAGGTCAGGGTCTGCCATGCCCAGGGCGAGGCCAATCTGGGATGAGTGGATGAGAAAGTCTTTTTCAAACTGTTCCCAGCTATAGGACGACATAGGCACGGTTTTCATGGCCCTCACCCATTCGTAAAGGCCTAAGTCAAAATAACCAAACGGTTCCAGAACCCCTTTCTTCAGGTGAGGAATGGAAAAGATGAGCACCTTGTCCTCTTCGTTCCATTCGCTGTGATGGAGTTCTTTGATGGAAGGGCTCGGAAAGGGATGGCCATAGAAGACAACGCGTTCGATGTTTTCGAGCAGGTAATCGTCCTGGTTGAAAAGGAGCATGACGGCAGGTATGCTACTGATCGCCTTGAGATCCTCCGGAGCCTCGATCGGTTCTTCCTCGGTGGCGTGTGCCAGGGGCTGTACCCGGTATTCATGGGCCAGCATAAAGAGGGCAAGTCGTTGCTGGAAACGGATTTTGTCCTCCTCGGACAGCTGGCGGTAAAAAGGCACCTTCTCCAGCCAGCCGAGCACCGGCTTTTCCAGCCTGGGGGGATGTTTCAGGTAATATTTCCAGTCAATGAGGTCTTTGAGCAGGTATATGCCGACCAGGGCCAATAATCCGATGGCCAGGCCCAGGGACCACATGCGGTGATTTGTAAAAAGCAGGATGGTGCTGATCACCACCAGGGCGATTGCCGGGATTGCCAGGTACACGGATCTCATGGTTCACAACAAAACGCTGAAAACGGTTCAAACATTATATAGCCGGTAAAAACCCCGATTGCCCAAGCCTAAAAAATCATATTGTAGCGGATCAGCAATTGTTCGGTGAAACTCAATCTCCGGCCAGTGCCATTGACCCCGCCCACCTGGCTGTAATCCGTAATCTGCACTTTCACATCGTGATCGTAAAACATATTGGTCCAGATCGAAATCTGGAAAGCCTTGGAAATATTGAAACCAAATTCATTGATCCAGTCCAGGTCCACATGGTCCGGTTCATTGAGATAATTGGAGAAGAGGGTCAACCTGCTGGTATAACTGATCTTTTCCTTGGCGAATTTAGAATTATAGGTGCCTTTTAAAAGGCCACCGAGTTGGCTGTCAGTAAGTTTAAAATCAGTCGGGCTGGTCCATTGATTTCCGTGAATGTTCAGCCGGGCAAGGTCCCGGTCTGCCACGATCACGGATTTATAACCGAACGGTGCAAGGAAGAATGAAAGATTGGGTATTGGATTATAGTCAATTCCGGGCGCGAAGGTGACATAGGCCGGTGCAAAGAGTTTGGCCACCAGGTTGGTGGTTATGGATGAAGTGCTGAACCGGGACATATAATTTTTATTGTCCGTCCCCCGATAGGTTGGGGTCAGTTGGCTGATAAACCCGAAATCAGCGGCATAAGAAAACTTGCTTTTGGGACTGGTCTTATAACCTACCCTGGAACTTAACCGCAGTTCGTCTATGGACTTTTGATAGGGTTGTTTGACATCCGCGAAAGAGGCGGTACTGGCCAGTATACCGGTTCCGAGTTTTACGATACCCAGATTCAAGGATCCGGTATTGTCCCAGGTGAGCAAAGCCTTTTTATATTTCGCGAAAAAGGTGACGGCCCCTCCGAATCCCAGCCTGTTTTCCCCAGCACCAACCTTGGGATTGATCTGCAGCAACTGGCCCATGTCCAGTCCGAGTCCTCCTCCTGTCATCCAGCCATCCTCTTTTCTTTCCTGGGTCAAAGCCTTGGTCAGGGCGGCAATCCTGGCCTTATCATCATTCTGAGCAGATAGGCAACCGGCGAGGAAAATGAGGGCATAAGTGATTCTTCTGTTTACCATTTCATTCCTTATTTTATTCCAAAGTTATGGGCTCAAATTATATAATTTGCAGTTCATGGAATAACGGCATCCCATTCAATAAACTGGAATACAATGGCCAGGCCCTGAATCCAATGTTATAACCATTTAACAGGATCGGAAATGAAAACGATGAATCCCATAAAAGGATGCCGGACAGGGTGTGAACATCAAAGATGTAAACGGTTACAATGAAACTCAAATAAAAAGAGGTAATGCAATTTTCATCACATTACCTCGACCCTAACCAAATGAAACCAAATTAATTTTTATTTCTCAGATATCTTGATATCTTGATACCATAAAAATATTTCAATTCATATCAACATCATATATGCTTCGTTGTCAAAAAATTATATTAATTGTCATTTTCAACTTCTTATTTATTGGTCAATACTTGACTGCTCAGTCAAAATCGGATGAAGACGCCTGGATGATTAAAACCCTGTTTTCAAATACCCTTTCGGGAGGCAAATCCCATGACTGGCTTCGTTCCCTTACCCGGGAAGCGCCTGGAAGGCTGGCGGGTTCCGCTGCTTCTCTGGCTGCCATAGAGCTTACCCGGCAAATCATGGATAGTTTTGGCCTTAGCCGGGTCTATCTCCAGCCTTGCACCGTCCCACATTGGGTCCGTGGAGAACCTGAAATGGTTCGCATTGTAAACTCCCCTTTTATCGGCAGCCAGGATTTGAAAGCCCTGTCTCTGGGAAATTCCACCGGTTCCGGATCTGCGGGACTGACCGCGGAAGTCATTGAAGTGCACAGCCTGGATACTCTGGAAAAAATGGGCCGCAGCCTCCTCAGTGGCAAGATTGTCTTTTTCAACCGACCCATGGACCCAACCCAGATCCGGACCTTCGCGGCCTACGGAGGCGCGGTGGATCAGCGTGGCCGCGGCCCTGCCCTGGCTGCCCGTTTTGGAGCTGTGGGTGTTCTGGTCAGGAGCATGACAACTAACCTTGACGATTTTCCACACACCGGTGGCACCCATTTTCAACCAGATGAAAAACAAATCCCTGCACTTGCAATCAGCACCAACAGTGCTGAATTGCTCAGCAGGGAACTCAAAAAAGGAAAGGTCTCCGTTTACATCAGAAACAACTGCCGCATGCTGGCAGAAAAATTATCCTATAACGTCATTGGAGAGATCAGGGGCTCTCAATTTCCGGAGGAGATCATAGCTGTGGGTGGCCACCTCGATTCCTGGGATGTAAGCGAAGGCGCCCACGATGACGGGGCAGGCTGTGTCCAAAGCATCGAAGTGCTGTACCAGCTGAAAAAAACAGGTTACAGACCCAAAAGGACGATCCGGGCAGTGATGTTTATGAATGAAGAGAACGGCCTCGGAGGAGGCCAGGCCTATGCCGATTCATCCAATGCAAGAAAAGAAAAACATATCCTTGCCATGGAGTCAGATGCCGGTGGATTTACACCCAGGGGTATTGGTTTTTCCGCAGAAAAAGAAGTGTACGAAGCTTATTTTAAAAAGGTCAATAGCTGGGCCGGCTTGCTGGAGCCCTACGATATCAAGTTAGTAAACGGAGGTGGCGGCGCCGATATCGGCCCCCTTAAAAGTCAGAATGGCTTACTTGCAGGTTTATTGCCTGACAGCCAGCGTTATTTTGACTACCACCACACCACCACCGACAACTTTGATACGGTCAACCGTCGGGAATTATTCCTGGGGGCGGCGGCCATGGCCTCCCTGGTTTACCTGGTCGATAAATATGGATTAAAGGAATGAGCGAAGTCACCGTCAACGGCAAGGCCTTCCAGGTCCTGATTTCGAAGCAGGAACTGGAAGAAAAAATCACCGCCCTGGCAGACCTGATCAATTCAAAATACTCCGAAGGAGAACCACCCCTGCTGGTCGGGATCCTGAACGGTTCCTTTATTTTTATGGCCGACCTGGTGCGCCGCCTCCGTTTTCCCTGCACCATCCAGTTTATCCGGATTGAATCCTATACCGGAATGTCTACCAGCGGCGTGGTCAAAATGGAAGCAGACGTCAGTCCCAAATGGGTGGGCCGCCATGTGATCGTGATTGAGGACATCGTGGATACCGGGCACACGCTCAGCAGGTTTATTCCGGTCTTAAAATCCCACCAGCCGGCATCCGTATTTGTATGTGCCCTGTTGTTCAAAAAAGAGGCGCTGGAGGTCTCGGTCCAGCTCGATGAATATTGTTTCCTCATCGGGCGAAAATTTGTTGTCGGTTATGGCCTGGATTACGATGGTTATGGCCGCAACCTGCCCGAAATTTATCAATTAAAATAGTGGGTACTTAAGTATAAATCATTAATTTTGCCCACCCAAATGGGAGCCTCCATAGCTCAGTTGGTTAGAGCGACGGACTGTTAATCCGCAGGTCCCAGGTTCAAGTCCTGGTGGGGGCGCAAAAAAGGGCAATCCTTACCGGGCTGCCCTTTTGTTTTTTTTAATCTTTAAATCCATGATGGATGAGTTTATTGGTAATTGGCACTGTGGCCTTTGACAGCCTGGAAACGCCTTACGGGAAAGCCGACCGGGTAATCGGTGGATCGGGCACCTATATTTCATGGGCTGCTTCGTATTTCCACAAGCCGGTGATGCTTCAAAGTATTGTTGGTGGGGATTTTCCTGAACACGAAATCCAGGCCCTTAAAGACCGGGGGGTGCATACCGAAGGACTGGAAATCATCCGGGACAAAAAATCTTTTTATTGGGCCGGCCGGTATCATGACAATATGATCGCCCGCGACACCCTCGTCACCGAACTGAATGTGCTTGCCGATTTTAATCCCCAGCTGCCGGAATCCTATCGCCACAGTGAATACGTGATGCTTGGCAACCTGACTCCCGAGATCCAGCTCAGCGTCCTCAGCCAAATGCACGTCAGGCCGAAGCTCGTGGTCCTGGATACCATGAACTTCTGGATGGACATTGCCCTCGACGGCCTCAAGGAAGCGATCCGGAAAGTCGATGTCCTCACCCTGAACGATGAAGAGGCCCGTCAGCTTTCCGGTGAATTCTCTCTCGTCAAGGCCGCCCAGGCAATCCACCAATTGGGCCCCAAATACCTGATCATCAAAAAAGGGGAACACGGCGCCCTGCTTTTTGCTGAAGGCCATATTTTTTTCGCCCCGGCTCTCCCGCTCGCCCAGGTCTTTGATCCAACAGGTGCCGGCGATACCTTTGCCGGAGGCTTCGTAGGCTACCTTGCCAGAACCGGAGTGTTGACCTTTGAAAATATGAAGCGGGCTGTGATCTATGGATCTGCCATGGCTTCCTTCTGTGTGGAAGAATTTTCGATCAATCGCCTGAAAACCCTGGACATGGGCCAGATCACGGATCGTGTAAGGCAATTTGTGGAACTGGTACGGTTTGATACGGACTTGAGAGAATAGGGTTCAGCGGTCAGTGGTAAGCAGTCAGTGTTCAGCGGTCAGCAGTCAGCGGTAAGCAGACAATATTGATTACTGATTACTGATTGCTGATTACTGATTACTGATTGCTGATTGCTGATCACTGATACCTCAATGACTATCCCTCGTAACCACACTGGAAGACTTTCCAACGAGGAAGTCCAGGTCGGCCCCTTCATGAGCCTGGTTTACATGCCGGATATACAATGAAACATAACCCCGGTCGGTAATGGGTTTGGGAGCCATCCAGGCGGCTTTGCGACGTGCCAGCTCTTCATCCGAAACTTCCAGGACCAGGCTGCGGGCTTCCACATCCAGAGCGATGTAGTCCCCCGTTTTCACCACGGCAAAATTGCCGCCGGCAGCCGCTTCCGGGGAAGCGTGAAGCACCACGGTGCCAAAGCCGGTCCCGCTCATGCGGCCATCGGAGATGCGTACCATATCGTGGATGCCTTTTTGAAGAATTTTTTTGGGCAGCGCCATATTGCCCACTTCGGGCATCCCGGGATACCCCTTGGGCCCGACATTTTTAAGGACCAGGATGTCGTTTTCGTCCACGTCCAGGTCCGGCAGGTCAATTCTGTTTTTATAATCCTCAATATCTTCAAAGACCACCGCCCGGCCCCGGTGTTTCATCAGGTGGGAACTCGCGGCACTTGGTTTTATCACACAGCCTCCTTCACAAAGATTACCTCTCAGGATCGCAAGGCCGGTTTCGGTTTTGAAGGGTTTGTCAAGACTGGCGATCACTTCCCTGTTGTAACATTTTGCATTTGTGATATTATCATGCACGGTCTTTCCGTTAACGGTCAGCGCGTCGCCGTGCAGCTCATTTTCCATCTCTTTCATCACGGCTGGAAGGCCCCCGGCATAATAAAGGTCTTCCACAAAAAAGGCACCCGAGGGTTGGAGGTTTGCCAGTAACGGAATTCCTTTGGAACAGCGGTCAAAGTCTTCCAGGTTGAGCTCAACCCCGATCCGTCCTGCGATGGCGATCATATGAAGCACAAAATTGGTGGACCCCCCTATGGCTGCATTTACACGGATGGCATTTTCAAAAGCTTTTTTAGTCAGGACATCAGAAAGCAGGAGGTTTTCCCGGACCATATCCACGATCCGGACCCCGCTCCGCTGAGCCAGTACTTTTCGCCTGGCATCGGCTGCTGGGATTGAGGCATTGCCGGGTAAGGACAAACCCAGGCTTTCCACCATGCAGGCCATGGTGGACGCGGTACCCATCACGGCACAATGCCCCCGGCTCCGGCACATGGCCGACTCGGCTTCTTCCAGGTCCTGGTCATTCATTTGCCCCAGTTTGTAAGCTTCGCCGAAACGCCAGATATCCGAAGTGCCGATGTCCCGGCCCCGGAATTTACCCGCCAGCATCGGCCCGCCGCTGACTACCAGTGTGGGGATGTTTACGCTGCAGGCGCCCATCACCAGGGAGGGGGTGGTCTTGTCACAACCGCACATGAGCACCACTCCATCGACCGGGTTGGCGCGGATGGATTCTTCCACGTCCATGCTCACCAGGTTGCGATACAGCATGGCCGTTGGTTTGATCAGGGTTTCTCCCAGCGACATGACAGGAAATTCAACCGGAAAACCGCCTGCCTGGATCACCCCATGTTTGATGGATTCCGCCAGCTCCCGGAAGTGTGCGTTACAGGGAGTCAGTTCCGACCAGGTATTACAAATCCCGATCACCGGTTTCCCTTTAAATTCTTCCGGCGGAATACCCTGGTTTTTCATCCAGGCCCTGTAGATGAAACCATCTTTTCCGGTTTTTCCAAACCAATTCCTGCTGCGCAATTCCATAATTTACTTATTCTGAATATTCGGGGACTAAACTAATCATTTGCGGAGTATCGGATAACTACAGGTAACCGTTTATATCAATAATTCCAGCCAAAATTTCCTTGACCTGGCCAGGATGCCCGGCATCGGGAATTGTTTTAATTTGCTGACCGGCACGCTTAACTGATTTTTTACCGGCCCTGGGACCCTCACCAGGTAAAAATATCCATGTATGACCTGATGGCTTAAGGTCTGCTTGTCTTTCAAAACGGGTTTTCCCGTTTTTAGCCCGGCTGGCAAGTCCAGTTCCAGAAGCCCGAGCCGCGGAGCTTGGGGACTGCCGGTCTCCATTTTTGGGAATTCAAATAATCCCGGCCACACATCCCCTGCCGGCCTTTGGGCAAGCACCACCTGGCCAATGGGATCCACCAATACAAAATAATGAAAATGCCTTATCCGTTTAGGTTTGTTTTTTTTCGACGGGGGCAATTGACCGACACGGTTTTTCTTAAATGCGAAACAATGAGTTTTTAAAGGACAGGAAGAACAATCCGGATTTTTAGGGGTGCAACAAACTGCCCCAAAATCCATGATGGCCTGGTTATACAGGGCAGGATTATTCTGGTCCAGCAGCCGATTGGCCTGGGTCCCGAATAATTTTTTCCCTGCCTGCGAGTCCATAGTCAGATCAATCCCAAAATACCGGGAAAGGACACGATGCACATTTCCATCCAATACCGCGTGGGGGAGGTCAAAGGCAAAAGATGCGATGGCTGCCGCGGTGTATGGCCCTACCCCCTTCATTTCCAGGATCGAATGATGGTCATCCGGGAAACGGCCATCCCTGGTGCGTATGATCCATTGTGCCGTGGCATGCAGGTTCCGGGCCCTGGAATAATATCCGAGCCCTTCCCATTGTTTCAACACCTGATTCAATGAAGCTTTTGCCAATGTACGGACATCCGGAAAACGTTTGATAAACCGGTTAAAATAAGGCATGCCCTGCTCTACCCGGGTTTGCTGTAGAATGATTTCAGACAACCATACCTTGTAAGGGTCTTTCTCCCCTTTCCAGGGCATATCCCTGGGATGATCCGCAGTCCAGGAATACAAACCCCTCCTGAATCGATTTATTTGATTTTCCGTTAATTTTGAGATGGTCATTTCAACGAATGCAAGTATACTGTTTAAAAACGATCGTATGAAAAGGAGAAACTTTATAAAAACTGCCGGTTTTGCGGTCAGTGGCTTGTCCATGGCCCCCGGTATTTTGCCGAATATCCTCCTTCCCCGAAACAAAGAAAAACTGGGTGTGGCCCTGGTCGGCCTGGGTTATTATTCCACAGACATACTTGCTCCGGCACTTCAACTGACCCAACACTGCATGCTGAGCGGCATTGTCACCGGCACACCTTCCAAAGCCGAGACCTGGAAAGCCAAGTACAGGCTGCCGGATAAGAACATCTACGATTATACAGGTTTTGACCAGATCGCCAACAACCCGGATATCGATGTCATTTATATTGTACTCCCCCCGTCCATGCACGAGGAATATGTGATCCGGGCCGCAAAGGCGGGCAAACAGGTCTGGTGTGAAAAACCCATGGCAGTCACTGCTTCCGAATGCCAGGCCATGATCGACGCCTGTCAAAAAAATAAGGTAAGCCTCAGCATCGGATACCGGATGCACCACGAACCCAATACCCAGGACATCATCCAATATACCCGAAACCTGCCTTACGGTAAAATCAAGGATGCCTATGCAGAAGCGGGTTACCGGGATGGCAGGACCACGCACTGGAAACAAATAAAAAAGATGGGCGGAGGGTGCATGCTCGATATGGGAGTGTATCCGCTCAATGCCTTGCGTTATTCTATCCGCAAAGAACCCCTGTCTGTGCTATCGGCCAAAGCATCCACCACCAGGCCGGAAATCTATCACGAGGTGGAGGAAACCATGGAGTTTGAACTTGAATTCCCGAATGGTGTCATCGGGAAAGGCATGACCAGTCTCGGGAAAGGCATGAATTCCCTGCAGGTCAATTGTGAAAAGGGCTGGTATAAACTCGAACCTTTCCAGGCCTACAACGGAGTAAAAGGCATGACCAGCGACGGCAAGGTATTAAATAAAACCATCAACAACCAACAGGCCAAACAAATGGACGATGACAGTTTGTCGATCATGAATAAAAAACCCATGCTGGTGCCCGGTGAAGAAGGGTTAAAGGACATTAGAATCGTGGAAGCCATCAAACAGGCTGCGAAAGAGGGGAAAAGGGTGAGCCTTGGTTGAGCAATCATCACATTGATGCTTGCAGGACCAAAGGTATAGACGGAAAAAAACAAATTGATTTAATCGGATCAGTCCCCAATCGTTTTGGCAATATCGGTCCGGTATGCCTGTATGGCGGGGATCATGGCAGCCACCGCCCCTATGGCCAGGGAACCCAACAATAACATGGCTTCTTCCCGTATAAAATGCCAGGCATCAAACCGGTATTTATATAAATGGAACAGGTAATCCGAACTAAAATGCATGACCAGGTGGGCAAGCAAGACTCCGGTCAGATAACCCAGGATGGCGATGATCAGGCCCTCGAATATGATCAGTGCGAACAACTTTACCGGGGTAGCTCCAAGGACGCGCAACAGGGCAAGCTCCTGCCTTCTTTCCTTCAGGCTGTTGTAAAGTGAAATAAAGATGCTGAGGCCGGATACAAAAGCAATTACCCAGGCCAGGGCCCGGATTGCGTCAAAGCCGATCCCCATGAGTGAAAACAGGCGGTTGATTTCTATGGCCGGAGTGGCAGCCTGGAGTTGGGTATTCTGGTTGATATTGCGTTGCAGATTGAGGGTTTGAACATTCCTTGCTTTAAACTGGACCAGGAGGGTGGTGATTTCCCTCGAAGCCAGGGTGGCGGAATCGGCTTCCTCATCATGCTGGTGATCGTGTTCTTCCCCTTCAGCGTGAACATGCTCTTCTTTAGCACCAACGGGTTTCTTTTGTTCTTCGGATTCTTCGACCACAGCGGGTTTGGCCTGATGCTCATGGACTTCCCAGATGCTTTCTGCTGAAGTGAGGACGAGCTGATCACAAACGGTCCCGGTTTCACTCATGATCCCGGCTACTTTGAAAGGCGCATGCTCGTGCCGGTTAAAATCGTCGGTGGTCAGTCCATGGGAGCTGATAAAAGTATCTCCCATTTTGAGCTTGCTCGTTGAAGCCACGATACTCCCCAAGACCACTTCCATAGGCTTATCCCACCAGGCGCCTTCTTTAAGGGTGGCTTTATATAATTCCGGAAAATCCCGGTTGGTACCGACTATCCGGAAACCCTGATAACTATCGCCAAGCGACAAAGGCACCGCTTTTTTGATCAATGGATGTTTGGGATTCAAAAAAGGCCTCGCATCCTGCAATGGGATATTGCCTGTGGGCGCATCGAGGTGGTAGAGCCCGTTAAGCACCAATTGTAGCGGGCTGCCTTTCGCTCCGATGATCAGGTCAATGCCCGCCAGGTTGCTTTCAAATTTCTGCGTTATTTGTTTGTTCAGGGACATCATGAGGGCGATCAGTCCCACACCGAGGGCAAAAAGGACCAGGCTAAGGGTCAGGTGCAGGGGTTTGTGCAGCAGGTTTTGAAAACTCAGTTTCAGTAGTCTCATGCTGCCAGGATGATTTGTTGTTCAAAATGGGATTTTATGCGCGCATCGTGGGTGACCAGGATAAGGGCAGCGCTTTCCAGGTCGGCCTGTTCTTCGAGCAGGCGGATTACGGCGTCCGCATTCTGGTCGTCCAGGGCCGAGGTGGGTTCATCCGCAAGGATCACGGAAGGTTTATTGACCAGCGCCCGCGCAATGGAAACCCTCTGTTGTTCGCCGATGCTCAGGCGATAGGGAAGACGGTGCGCCTGGTGTTCGACGCCCAACCTCCTCAGAAGAGTGAGGATCCGCCCGTGGTCAATTCTATTGCCCGCCAGGTGTTGGGCCCAGGCCAGGTTATCAAGGACAGATATGGACTGGATAAATATGGATTTTTGAAAAACAATCCCAATTTTTTTTCCGCGAAACCGGTCAAGCTGGGTGGAACTCAGCTTTTGAAGCAACTGATCATCGATCCGGATCTCGCCGGCCTGCAGGGGTAAAAGGCCTGCCAGGAGATGCAGCAAGGTCGTTTTTCCGGTGCCGGACTTGCCGAGGATCAGGCAATGGCCTTTGTCTTCTACATGAATATCGGGAAAAAGCATGGCTTTTCCTCCGGGATATTGGAATGAAATTTTAGTACTCGATAACACGGGGCAAAAGTAAGGGCGAATGACGAATGATCCGAACAATTCAGAACGGAACAGTCCTTCAAAATAAAAAAGCCGGAAAGGTGAACCTTCCCGGCTTTGACGGTCTTCTGGTGTTTATTCCGCGGAAGTGCTTCGTAGCAGAAACACTACCTGCGTTATTCTTAATTCCCGGCTCTGCGCTGCTCGTCCTCGAGGCCGGTTTTTCTTTGGCGGGCGCCTTTCACTTTCATATTGCCAAAGCGGTAAGTGGCGTTGACCCGGACGGTCTGGGATTCGTTGTATCCCTGGCCGGCAAAATAAATACCACCGAAATTACTGATGGCATCCCATCCTGCTGTTTTCAGGACATCGGTGAATGACAATTTTACATCCACTTTGTTGTTGAGGAAGGCCTTCTGCAATCCGAGATCAAGGCTTCCCATGCTCTTACCTACAAAAGTGCCGCCCCATACCCCACCGTGATTATACCAGCCGGATACTTGCATTTTCAGGCCGCTTTTCAGGGTGAAGGAATGCTCGGAATAACCATTAAAGCCATTGGTGGCAATATTCAATTTTTTACCGGTGCCGAAATCCGCTTCATAGATCTGGCGGAAGGCATTCAGGCTGATGTAACCATTGTACCATTTCGCGAGCGGAATCGGGGTGGCGATCCCGATGCTGTAGTTGTCCATCTGGGCAATGTTTTTCTCGGTGATAAAAGTCCTCCGGCGCTGGGTGGAGTCGATGATCTGACCGAAAAAATCATTGGTACGGGAATAGGTCAAGGTGGTAGTCATCATTCCCATGAAGGTGTGATTGAAATTCACGTTCTGGGTATACTGCGGCTGCAGAAAGGGGTTGCCTTTCCGGAAGGTCAATTCGTCCAGCCTTTGTTCAAAAGGGTTAAGGTTTTGATACCTCGGACGGTCGATCCTGCGACTGTAGGTCAGGCCGAAGGTATGTTTTTTGCTGGCATTGTAGGTGATGGCGAAGCTTGGAAATGCATCCACATAAGAACGCTTCACATTGTCTTCGTCCCTGGGATTCAGGCTCATCAGTTCACCGTGAGATTCGGTATTCTCAACCCGCAGACCAGCCTGAACCGCCCATTTTTTGATCTGCTTGTTGTAATTGATATAGGCGGCGTAGACCATTTCGTCATAGGTGAAGTCGCTGCTTTTTTCCAGATCCTGGATTTTTACACCCTGGATATAATCAAAGAAGTCGAACACATTACCGGTCGTGACCTGGGAGAGCTTAAAGCCGATGCCCAGCCTGCCTTTGGCCAGGTTCTGTTCGTAATCCCCCTTGAGGGTTTTTATGGTTATATCGGTATTGGTATAAGAACCAAAAATGGAACTGGACAAGGTGGCGTCTTCCGCCGGGGACATGTACATATTCGGGTTATACGTATCGTTTTTGGAATTGATCTTTCCGAAATCGGCATCCAGGTTAAAGGTCCTGCCCAGCGTATCCTTATATGCATAGTTGAGGTTGGTCTGGAAATTGTCGCGGGTTTCCAGAGTCCGGGTATTGGCATTCAGGATGGAATCGATGATTCCGTTGTTATTGAGGGTACCGATCCGGGTCCTTCCTTTGCTGTTCATGACTCCGTCATATACATTTCCGTTGATCTGCGCTCCGATGGTATGCCTGGCATTGATCAGGTAATCCACGCCGAAACGGTAATTAAAGCGGGGAAACCGCACCGAATCGTCCTTAATCCGGTTGACCTGGTCAAAAAACAGGCCTCCCTGTTCGCGGTAAAAATCAACATTTTCATGGTTGATCCCCATGCTGGTGGTGAGGTTGGTATAGAAATTGAATTTTTCCTTGCGGTGATTCAGGTTCAGGGAAGCATTTCCTTTTGGGGTAATACCCATCCTGAAATTCAGGGCCGCCGTGCCGTTGGTGCCGAGGCTTTGGTTCCTTTTCAGCCGGATATTGATGATCCCCGCGTTGCCTTCGGCTTCGTATTTGGCCGAAGGGTTCATGATGACTTCGATCGCCTCAATGTTGTTGGCGTTGTAGCTTTTTAACAAGGAAGCCAGATCGCGGCCACCAAGCCTGGCCGGCTTGCCATCGATATAAACCTGGACTCCGTTTTTGCCTTTTAAAGTGATGTTTTCGTTGTTATCGATGACCACTCCGGGCGCTTTACGAAGGATTTCAAGACCGTCGCTTCCCGCGGAGCTGATGTTGTTTTCCACATTGAGGATCATTTTTTCAGCTTTGATTTCCAGCACGGGCTTGACGGCACTTACCGTCACCGTCTTCAGTTCGGTGGCGGATTCCGGAAAGGCATGGATCCCGGTATTGAGCAAGCCTCCTGGGTAATCGAAGGTCTGGGTCAGAATATCCGGTTTCCCTACATAAGAAATTTTGAACAGGTACTTGCCCGGTTTGGCATTTTCAAATTCGAAACTGCCTTCGGGATCGGTAATCGCGCCTTTGGAAAGGCTGCTGTCCAGGTGGTTGAGTAATAAGACGGTGGCAAACTCGTAGGCAACAGTCTTGGAATCGGTCACCTTGCCCGTGATCATATCCTGGGCAAAGGCAGAGGAACTGCAAGTCAAATAAAGAATTGCAGCAAAAACAATGGTAGTTAAGGATTTCATACAGATATATAAGACCCATTTTAAACGAAAATGGTTGCATGCTAGCAGCAGGAATGGCTCTTTTTGCGACTAAGTTGAAAAACCCCTCGACCAACTAACTGAAATACCAATCCAAAAAAAGCACCTCCTAAAACGGCCTGTAATACTGGTTTAACCCAAAGTGGAAGTGATTTAACATTCCGCCATTAAAAGGAGGAAGGGAGAAAAGGAGGAAGGGAGGAAGGGAGAGCTCAAAGCTCTCAGCAGGCTTCTCACAGCTCAATTCCTCATATCCAGTCCCCACATCAACTTATCGCGCAGGGTCTTGAGGAAGGTATGCCCACTGAGACGGACAAGGCGTATGGCAAAGGAATTTTTTTTGATCCGGATTTTGTACTCGGAATTGATGAGGGCATATTGTGAATCCAGGGTGCATAAAAAACTATCCGTGCGGCCTTCCACCCTGAATTCCAGCACGGAATCATCCGAAATCACGATGGGTCTGACATTGAGATTATGCGGGGCGATTGGAGTAAGGACAAAATTACCGGATTGTGGAAATATGATCGGCCCTCCGCAGCTGAGTGAATATCCGGTGGAGCCAGTAGGGGTAGCCAGGATGATGCCATCCGCCCAATAGGTGTTCAGGAATTCCCCATTGATGGTGGCGTGGATTTTGATCATGGAAGAATTATCCCTTTTTAGAATGGTAAAGTCATTCAGGGCGAAGGCTCCTTCAGGGAAGATCACCGGGTCCGAAGTGACTTCCAGGGTAATTCTTTTTTCCAGTTGATAATCCCCTTTCGTCAGGGAAGAAATCATTATCGGAATGGAGTCCTTTTCCACGACGGCCAGGAATCCCATGCGCCCAAGGTTATACCCGAGAAGGGGGATTCCGGTCGAACCGGAAAAGGCCGCCGCCTTGAGCATGGTACCGTCTCCGCCGGCGGTTATGATGATATCAATCCGCTGATCCAGCAGGTCCTGCTGACGATGTATGAGCTTCAAGTCATTGTAGTGGATTTCATTGTCCGCCACGGTCTCCCCATAACGGTAGACTTCGAAACCGGGCTGGTCCAGTAAGGCTTCGGTGAGCGCCATCAGCGGTTTCCTGGTTTCTTCCCTGGTCTCGAGAGCAAACAATAGTATGCGCATAATCAGAATTGGTCCCTGAAATGTAAATAAATTCCACTGTCTTTAAGATGATTTATACTGAAGTCGAGCTGGATAAGGGAAGTGTTGGACAGGAGGCATTCCAGGCTGGCTCCTGTGCTGTAAATCCAGCGGTTGGCCAGTGGATTGTTTAAGGAATAGTGCACGTTGTTGACGTATGCGGTGCTGGCATGAATGGCTATACTGAATTTTACCGGCATGGATTTAACTCCGATTTTTTTGTTTTTCCTGAAGGACAGGGCCCGGTCAAAAAAGATATAGCGTTCCCTGAATTTTAAAAACAGGAAATCCATCCCGTCCATTACATAATATTCGTACCCTTTGATGTAGTTCTCCCCATAACCCAGGGCTTTGCTGTTGTAATAAGGGATTTTATCGCGGATGATGGATCCTTTGGCCTTGAGCATGATCCCCGCATTATGCCTGTCTGTCCAGGGGAAATACTGGTCGAGCTGGATGATGGCATTGAGGGTGTTGACATCTTCAGCACCTGCAAGCCCTTCTTTGGCCACCTGGAATTCGGCGGAAATGCCTCGGGACGGATAAAAGCGGAGGTCCCGGTTGTCATAGACAAAACGGTAGCGGAGGGTCAGGTAATTCTGGCGTGCTTTATTTTCAAGAAAAAAATCAGGGTTGAGCTCATTCCGGATCAGATCGTTGGTTCTGTTGAAATTGTATTCGAGGGAGACGCTTTGAAACAATTGCAGGGTGGTCCGGTGCTCCAGGGAAGATACCAGTCGAAGGCGTTGCAAGGCAAAATCGGTTTCTGAGCGGTGGAAGACCAACCGGTCCTGCTCGGTTTTGTAATAAGATTCTCTGTTTTGGGAATATAAAAGTTCCGACCGGACCCTCCAGGCCCTCTCCCTGCCGAAAAAAGGCCATGAATAGATGAGTTCCAGTTTGGGACTGTAACCCAATTGCAGGGTGGCCTTGAGCCCGTCCTGTTGACCGGTCAGGTTATTGTGCAAAAAACGGAGGCCGTAATTCACCCGTTTAAGGGATCCATTGAATTCATTCCACCAAACATTAAAATTGCGGTCAGCCAGTTCAAAAACGGGAACCGGAAAAATATACCAGGCTTCCTCTACCCGGACCTCCAAAGTCACATGATTGGTCTCTGTATCCCAGCGGCTGACGTTGAGGTTCGCTTCCTTAAACAGCCCGGTATTGAGCAGCCTGCTCCTGTTTTCCAATAGACGGGTGGAGAGGTATTGCAACGGAATGGTGTCGTTGACCCGGAAATCAAGCTCCCGCCTCAAAATGTAAGTCTGCGTCTTTTTATTCCCTACGAAGAGGATGGAATCGATATAGAGGGACTGTGCCTGGATGGAACAGAAGGAGGCGAGAAAAAATACACCGATCGTCGTCCTGAACATGGTCCGGTAATCAGACATCCAGATATCTCATGAAGGCGTCATAGCGTTCTTTGAAATGGTCTGCGACTTCTGCTTCGGTATAACTGGCGGTGACTTCGTAATCATACCGCCTCAAGGCCGCAATGATCCGGGTGACATCCAGTTGGTTGATTTTTAGTGTAAGCAGGATCCTGGTTTCGGACGGACGGCTGATGATGCTGCTGATGATCATCCCCTGTTCGGCTTCTATAATTCTCGATATTTCAGACAGGGAATAATGCATGTCGTTGAGGTCCAGCACCAGGATGCTACCGGGTTCGGACCAGGCAAAACTTCTTCCGTAAAAATCAAAAAGGTCTTTCCGGGTGATCAACCCCAGGTAATGTCCCTCTTCGTCGGTCACGGGGATGGTGGTGATATCCACATCCGTCATTTTTTTCATCACATCAAAAAGGTGATCGTTTTTATGCACCGTGACTTTGGACATTTCATCGAGATAAGTCTCCACCGGGGTATCTACTCCGTTTTTGAGGATTTCTTCTTCGCTGAGCAGTCCCAGGAATTGCCCGTTTCCGACCACCGGGAGGTGCATCACTTCATATTCTTCCATCCATCGCAAGGCCTCTTCCCCTACCCGGTGCGGGCCCAGGACGGGAATTCCTTCGGCAATCAGATCATGTGCTAGCATCACATTTTCATTTGATATACAGACGCAAACCGGCGACTCGGAAGTATTAAACTCTTGTTATTATTCGTTCAGTCTCCTTTTTTCCATCACGTATTCCGCCTCGGTGATCAGGCCTTTCTGGCGGAGTTCATTCAATTTGTTCAACTGGTCCAGCAAAAGGTCGTTTTGAGGTTCGGGTTTTTCTTCTGCAAATGGTTGGTTTTCAAATGCGGTATATTGACGGTACCCGCTTTGTTTAAAGCTATCCCATTGTTTCTGGATGCGCACAAAAGCAAGGTCGTCGTGGGTATTTATTTTTTCATAATCATTGAATCCAAGTTCTACCGCCTTGGATAAATGATGGTAGGCCTTGGCGGGCTGTTCGGTCAGGGAATAAGCACAGGCGATGTTAAAATGGGTGGCAATGTCACGCGGTTCCATCTGAAGCGATTTTTGAAAGTCCTCTATGGCCCCTTCAAGATCAAACTCCTTGTATTTCCGCATTCCGGTTTCTTTAAACACATTTCTCCGGCTGGCCGGATATTCCGGTACTTCCACATTTTTCCAGGCCGCTCCCCTTCTGTCTGAACGGTCCCTCATCCGGTCGCGGGAACGGATTTCCCGGGGAGCGGGATATTGGCCCGGGTAACCTTCCTGCCCGGCCATCTGGCCTGCGTTGTATCGCCGGTTGAATTCCTGGTCGGACATCATCAGGAGGCCCAGGCCCTCAATCAGGCCCAGGATGGCCATGATGGGGAGCCTGGCATTGAGGAAAATCATAAATAAAAAGATGTAGAAGATACCCGCACCAGGCTTACGTAAATAAAACTTATGCGCTCCGACTGAACCCAATAATATTGCGAGCAGACCGGCGACAATCCTGTTTTTCATGTTTGAAACCAGGGTTCAAGATACAGCATTCGGAACAATTTTACAGGTAAGCACGGTGATGTCGTCCGGGAACGTTTGATTGCCTTTGAATTTTTCCAGGTCCACCATCAGGCGCTGATTAAATGCTTCAGCGCTTTCATGGTGGTAATCGCGGACAAATTTTTCAAGGTTTTCAATTTCAAAATACTGGTGAGCGGCATTGACCAGGTCGGTCAGGCCATCGGTAAATACCAGCAAGATGGTGGGCCCGTCCACCTCGATCAGGCCGTGCTCGATGAAAGGCAATTTTTGAAAGGCACCCAGGACAGTAGTCCCCTTGGAAAGGTAATCGACCCGGTCCGAAGAATAAAGGATCGGGGAAATGTGACCACAATTGATGTAATCGATCCTTCCCCGCGCCGGTTGGACTTCCGCGATGAACAAAGTGAGGAAACGATCCCCACCGGTCAGGGCATAGACCGCTTCATTGAGCTGGATCACCAGTTGTTCGGGATCCCTGTATTGCCTCGCCAATTGCCTCAGGTTGCCCTGTAGATTGGACATCAGCAGGGCCGCGGATACCCCTTTTCCGGAAATATCAGCTATACAGATCAGGTAACGGTCATCCCCGATGCGGATATAATCGAAATAATCGCCGCCAACATTGAAGTGGGGCTTGTATATGCTCGAAAGCTCAAAGTTTTTACTCCGGGGAAAGGACTGCGGGATCAAAAGGCTCTGAACCTCCCGGGCCAGTTCGATTTCTTTATTCATCCGTTCCTGCTCCACCTGGTTTTTAAAGAGCCTCTTGTTTTCAATGGCTACGGCGATGATATTGGTGATGGTCTGGATAAACTGGATTTTATGATAAAGGTCTTCTTTATTGGCAACCGTCACCAGGGCATAGGAGATCGGATGTTCCTTGTGATAAACGGGTATGACGATGTCGAATTCGTGGAGGATTTCCTCATCGGTAGCCTTGACCGTGTAAAGATTGGTAATGTTTTTTAAAATCGGAACCAGGACCTCCGCCGTATAATGTTTTTCAAGGTTAAATTCGACCGCCAGCCTCCAGTGATCCACTTCCTGGATCAACAATAGGATCCGGGACATGCCCATTTCAAAACGGAGGAATTCCCGGTACATGTTAAACAGGTCATCCGCCGACATATTGCTGTTGATGGCCTGCGTGATATTCAGCAGCCGCTGGATCTGCATCTGTTTAAGAAGCAACTCCCTTTCCAGTTGTCTGAGCTGATTAACCGCCTGTATGGATCCCCCGTCTGTCATCGAAGGCTAAAATACCAAAATAATCGGGCCGGGCCGGCCGCTGCGGGGGAATTAATAAAACATTCACAAATCGGTGTAAAAAAATACCAGTGACTAGACATCGGTTATCAGCTATCAGCTATCGGCTATCAGCTATCAGCTATCAGCTATCAGCTATCAACTATCGGCTATCAGCTATCGGCTATCAGCTATCAGCATATTACTGACTGCT
>CAYOPD010000053.1:0-3806 GCA_964405735.1 uncultured Saprospiraceae bacterium
ATCTTACCAGCTTTTCACCATATAGGGATAACGTACCACGTATTGTTCTTTGACCATCCGGGTCAGCACCTTACGGAATTCATCGATGTTTTCTTTTTTAGCTGCCGAGATCACCACCATGGGCACGGGATAGCGGCTCCGCAACATCTGCACGAGATTGTCTTCAAGTTCTTTTCTTTCCTCCGGACTGAGGAGCGAGTCGAAATATTTTTCCCGGTAGGCGTCCATTTTATTAAAAACCATGAGAATGGATTTTGAAGAAACGCCGAGTTCTTCCAGGGTCTTATTGACCGTGCCGATCTGATCTTCGTATTGGGGATGAGAAATATCGACCACATGCAGGATGAGGTCGCTTTCGCGGACTTCGTCCAGAGTGGATTTGAAACTTTCCACCAGGTGGTGAGGCAACTTCCGGATAAAACCGACCGTATCCGATAGCAGGAAAGGCAGGTCATCAAAATAAACCTTGCGCACCGTGGTATCCAGGGTGGCGAACAATTTGTTTTCTGCCAGGAGATCCGACTTACTCAGCAGGTTCATCAGGGTGGACTTTCCTACATTGGTATAGCCTACAAGGGCAACCCGGATCAGTTCTCCCCGGCTGCGCCGTTGGGTTACAGCCTGCTGGTCTATTTTCTCCAGTTTGTCTTTAAGGATGGAAATTTTATTTTTCACAAGACGTCGGTCGGTTTCGACTTCCTGTTCACCGGGGCCCCTCATGCCAATGCCACCCCTTTGTCTCTCCAGGTGGGTCCAAAGGCCGCGCAGCCTGGGCAACAGGTATTGCATCTGAGCCAGTTCCACCTGGGTTTTTGCCTGGGCCGTCTGGGCTCTTTTAGCAAAAATGTCCAGAATAAGCGATGAGCGGTCTACGATTTTCACTTTAAGGGCCTCTTCAATGGTATTGGTTTGTTTGCCACTGAGGTCATCATCGAAAATGACCAGGTCAATGGCATTGGTCTCGACAAATAAGCGGATTTCTTCCAGTTTACCCTTGCCCACGAAGGTTCTTGAATCCGGGTGGGGCAATCGTTGGAAGAAGCGCCTGACTACTGATGCTCCAGCCGTCGAAGCCAGGAATTCCAGTTCATCCAGATATTCGGTGACCTGGCTTTCATGTTGCTGCCCGATAGCCACACCGACCAATACCGCTTTTTCCTGAAAGCCCGGCCGGTAGGCTGCAGCCCTGTTATTGAGATTAAAATTATCTTTCATTGTTTTCCAAATTCGTTATAAGACCCTTTCTGAAGGCCCGTTTAATCCACAAGGGTAAAATCGGAGGGGATATGGAACGGAGTGTGAAGGTACTGAGCAGCCTGCACCTGGCTGAATTTCAACCTGGTTTCATGCTGGTCGGCATTCTGGCGGATATACAGGGTCTGTTCATAAGGAAACCAGAACGTTGCAGTGGCTTTGTAACCGCCATAACTGAGTCTGAGGTCTGTGCCTTCATGGCTCAGATATATATTCTGGATCAGGTTTGAAAGCGGTGATATTTCGTACCGCCTCTGAAAAAGGCCCGGCTGGCTGAGCAATAAAACCTGGTCCTTGTTTTCCAGCGCATATTCCTGTGCCGGGTCAATGGATGGGAAAATCAGGGATTGAAGATCTCCCAATTGGGCGGGTACGTTGTATTTTTTATTTAATTCTGCAATGCTGCCTTTCCAATAGGTATTTTCCAGGCTGTTGAACCAGAAAGCGGAATCTGTAAGAATAATGCCCCGTACCACCTCAAAACCGAGTTTGGACACGCTGATCCAGATCAAAGAATCTTTACAGGAACGAATCGAAGCCATGCCACTGGACAAAAATCCACCACCATCCAGCGACACCTGCGCCCTGGCTTGAATCCATTTGGATTGGATTCCTTTGGTATTGACGGCGCTGATCAGACTTTGAGCTGAGCTCATCATCGGCTTGTCCGGAGAACCTACCATAGGTTTCCTGCCACAGGATACCAAGCCGGCGATCAGGAAGAGGATGAATAAAACCGGTTTGATTTTCATTCTGCGGAACGATCGGTAATTTTCTTCTTCAAACGGATATTATCAGGGCTGAGTTCCAGGGCCTTTTGCCATGCCTGGACGGCCAGGTCGAATTCTTTCAGTTGAAAGAGCAGGTCCCCGTATTGTTCGAGGATGGTCACATGCCCTGCTCCGCCATGGCTGATCGATGCTTCAAACCATTTGCGGGCATCGGAATATTTTTTCTGCTTGACCAGGATAAATGCCTGAGTGTATTCAAGTTCATAATGGCCGGATGATTGCCGGATCGCCTGTTGGATCAGTTCCTGGGCTTTTTCAAGATCACCGGACCCGGAAGCCAATGCGTAGGCCTGCATTTGCCTTGCCGCCAGAGAGGATGGATTCAGGCGAAGAGCGCTTGCAAAAGAGGATTCGGCTTCGCTCTGTTGCCCGGATTTCAGCTCGGCTACTCCTTTGAGGCACCATATTTTTTCCTGCAGGGGTTTATCTTCTCCGGACATCAGCAAGGCCTGGTTAAGCAGGTTCAGACTTTCCGCGAATTGTTCATTCTGATAAAAGGCATGCGCATATTGGAAAGCCAGACCCGGGTGATTGGGAAAAAGGTCAAACGCCTTTTCACATTCTTCGAGGTGGCGTGCAGGCGTGTCAAAGCGGGCAGAAAGGCTGAGGTATTGTTCCCAGACCGGTGCCACCCGGTCTTCAAGGGCCAGTGCAGAACGGTAATGTTCGTAGGCGGCCCGGAACATGCCTTTTTCCAACAGGATATCGGCATAGAGTGCAAAAGGTTTTGCTTCTCCGGGATGACTGGCAACGAGGGTGGCTGCATGTTTTTCCAGGACTTCGAGCAGTACTTTATCTTTCCGGTTGATGGCTTTTTGAAGATAAGGGATCATCTCCAGTACTTTGGCATCAATGGAAATGGATGGATTGGCCATCAGGCTGCCAATGGCTTCAAGGTACTTGGAATCCTCGCCGGCTGTTTTATAGGTCGCCGCCAGGGCGATATTTGCAGCTTCATCCTGGGGCGAGATAGCCAGTATCCATTTATAGACTTCCAGTGCCTGGGGATCCTTTAGGGTTCGTTTATAAAGAGCGGCCAGGGCATGCAGGTATTTTAGATCTTTCGGGAAGGCGCTGTTCAGTTTTACCAGTTCTGCCTCGGCTTCTTTCAGTTTTCCCTGCCTTTCAAGGATCTGCGTTTTGCGGAAGGAGCTGATCTCATTGATCCCTTTACTTTTTTCCATCAGGTCAAGGACCCTGAGGGCTTCATTATCCTGGCCAAGGTTAATCAATAAGGAAGACCATTTGTCGAAATAAATTTCTTTGGATGGATCGAGCGCCTGCAATCTTTTATAAACTCCGGCTTCTGCGGTTTCGTCCTGAAGGGCATGATAAACATCGGCCTGCAACTGGAGATAAAATACCTGGTCAGGGTGGAGTTTGATTGCCTGGCGGATGGCTTCAAGTGCTTCGTTCGGCTTCTTGATATTCAGATAAGCGATGGCGAGTTCGTAATGAACGACATGATTGTCCGGTTGCTTTTTTAAAATTTCCTGGTATTGCCCGATAGCGAGGTCAAAACGGCCGATCATTTTATTGCGCAGGGCTTCAATGAAAATGGATTCCGTCTGAACGGCGTCTTCAGTGGTTTGGGCGACCTGGGCGCGGCTGAGAGTAGTCAAGGCCAGGAGCCATAAAATTAATAACAGACTGGTTTTCATACAATCCTGTACAAAGGTAAGGAGCCTGGTGCTGGTTGGAAGAGGTATTTATTTAAGGGATTCATAAAAGTGGTCGGCTTTCGGTGCTCAGCTTTCAGCT
>CAYOPD010000053.1:3906-27399 GCA_964405735.1 uncultured Saprospiraceae bacterium
TGCTCCATCAGTCCACTACCGAAATCTTCATCATATTCGTCCGACCTTCCTTCTGGACAGGTACGGTACCGGTATTGACCACGATATCCCCTTTGACAAGGAGGTTTTTATTTTTAAGGGTCTGCAGGACTTTATTCATCAGTTCATCGGTGCTGATGTTGTCGTAATGGTATTCAAAACATTGCACGCCCCAGACCAGGTTAAGGGTGGAAAGCATATGAGCCACTGAAGAGAAAATAAAAATTTCGGCTTTTGGCCTGAAACTGGAAATTTTGAATGCTGTAAAACCGGAAGATGTCATGCCGATGATGGCTTTGGCATCCAGATCGACCGAAGTTTTTACGGCATTGTAGCAGAGCACATCTGCAAGGAAAGTTTCAGAGTCTTTTGAAAGTTTGGGCAAGCGGTTTTGGTTGGGCTGGTAGTGTCTTTCCGTCTCAGCAATGATTCTCGACATGGCTTCCACTACACGGATGGGATGTTTGCCGACGGAGGTCTCAGCGCTCAGCATGACGGCGTCTGCCCCATCCAACACGGCATTGGCCACGTCGGTGACTTCCGCGCGGGTGGGGCTGGGATTCTGGATCATGCTTTCCATCATTTGGGTGGCTACGATCACTGGCCGGCTTTGTTCGATGCAACGCCTGACAATTTCCTTCTGGATTCCAGGAAGCTTTTCGATAGGCACCTCCACTCCGAGGTCCCCGCGGGCGACCATCACCGCATCGGTGGCCTGGATCACTTCATTGATATTCTTCAGGGCTTCCGGTTTTTCAATTTTGGCTACGATTCGCGCCTGGTGACCGGCCTTGTGCAGGCGTTCGCGCAAATCGTAAATGTCTTCCGCTTTCCTTACGAACGAGAGGGCTATCCAGTTTATGGGTTGTCCAATGAGGAAATCCAGGTCTTTGAGGTCTTTATCGGTCAGGGATGGAAGCGAAATCAGGGTATCCGGCAGATTCACCCCTTTATTGGAGGAAAGGATCCCACCGAACAGGACCTTAAGTCGAACCGTGTTTTCGCGGTCGGTGTCCACCACTTCAAAGATCAGTTTCCCATCGTCCACCAGCACCTTGTCACCGGCGGCTACTTCTTTTGGAAAAAGCTCATAAGACATATAAATGCCTTCCGCGGTGCCTTCACACGGTGTATTGGTAAATATCACTTCGTCACCGGTCTGGAGGTCGAGGGCATTGTCCTTGATCTTCCCCACCCGGAGTTTTGGCCCCTGGAGGTCAGCAAGGATCCCGACGTGGAAATGGTATTCTTCGTTGATCCGGGTCAGGTGCCGGATGACGTCAAGATGGGCTTCCTGATCGGAATGGGACATGTTGAGACGGAATACCTTAACTCCCGCCTTTGCCATAGCCAGCAACATCTCGAAGGAGGAAATGGCGGGGCCTACGGTAGCTATAACTTTGGTATTGAGGAGCGTAAAATCGCTCATACGTTAAATTTTTTGCGCATAGATACAGTAAAATATCTGGATGAGGGGGCAAAAGATATTTCTATTTTGTGAAACTTTTAAAGACAAAATGATATTATCACGTACAAATCGGAGGAGTTGGTTCTGCAAGCGGCTCGAACCGGGTTTATAAAAAAAATTTTACCAACAAAAACTAAATTTTATTTTTGCAGAAATTTTTAAACCTTTTAACAAATGGCAAGCATTGAAGAAAAAGTAAAAAAAATCATCGTTGATAAGCTTGGGGTTGATGAAGCGGAAGTGACCGCCGAGGCCAGTTTTACCAATGATCTGGGTGCTGATTCTCTCGATACCGTGGAACTGATCATGGAATTCGAGAAGGAATTCGACATTTCAATCCCCGATGAGCAGGCTGAAAAAATCCAGACGGTGGGCCAGGCGATCGGGTACCTGGAGTCCCAGATAAACAAATAAGTATCTCCTTCTTTTCAATATAAAGTCCGCATGTCCCATGTGGACTTTTTTTATTTGCACTTCTTATTACTCCACATTGCTGATTTGCGAACCTGTTGGCCGGAGGGCAAGGGAAGGACTTGGGGTCGCTGGAAACTTTTGTAAATTTGTGCTCCTGAATGATCAACCAATTTTAATATCAATATGAGGAGAGTTGTAGTCACCGGTATGGGCGCGCTGACCCCGATAGGAAATAATGTCGGGGCCTATCTTGCTGGGCTTCAGCAGGGCAAGAGCGGAGCGGCACCCATTACCCATTTTGATGCTTCCCTTTTCAAAACCCGTTTTGCCTGTGAAGTCAAGGGCCTGCATGTGGAAGAGATGATCGACCGGAAAGAAGCCAAACGCATGGACCGGTTTGCCCACTTTGCCATGATCTCTACGGCGGAAGCCATCCGGGACAGCGGCATAGACCTCAACCAGGTCGACATGGACCGTGCCGGCGTAATCTGGGGATCGGGCATTGGAGGTTTACAGTCCCTTGAAGCGGAGATCATGGATTTTGCCAGAGGCAATGGCACCCCCCGCTTTAATCCTTTCCTGATACCGAGAATGATCTCCGACATTGCTGCCGGACATATATCGATTCATTATGGGTTCAGGGGGACCAACTACGGTACGGTTTCTGCTTGTGCCTCCAGCAACCATGCCATTCTGAATTCCTGCGATCAGATCCTTTATGGCAAAGCTGATTTCATGGTCAGCGGGGGGTCTGAAGCGGCTATCATAGCTACCGGGGTAGGCGGCTTCAATGCCATGAAGGCCCTTTCCGAAAGAAATGACGATTATACCACCGCCTCCCGGCCTTTTGACAAAGACAGGGATGGCTTTGTACTGGGTGAAGGCGCCGGTTCCCTGATCCTGGAAGAATACGAACATGCAAAAAAAAGGGGCGCCCGCATTTATGCCGAAATCGTTGGGGGGGGCGCTTCCGCCGATGCCTATCACATCACCGCTCCGCATCCCGAAGGGAGGGGGGCGCTCAGTGTGATGCGTACCGCCCTTCGGGATGCACGCATAGAACCGACATCCATCGATTACATCAATGTGCACGGTACCTCAACCCCACTGGGCGATATTTCGGAAATCAAGGCCATCCAGTCGGTGTTCGGGGACCATTCCTTTAAAATGAACATCAGCTCCACCAAATCAATGACGGGGCACCTCCTGGGTGCGGCCGGCGCCATCGAAGGCATAGCCTGCATTCTGGCCATTCAGCACGATTTTATCCCTCCCACCATCAACCATTTTACCGACGATCCGGAATTTGATCCACGGCTCAACCTGACTTTCAATGAAGCTCAGCACCGCCGGATCAACGTTGCCCTGAGCAACACTTTTGGATTTGGCGGACACAATACTTCTGTTATCTTTAGGAGGGTTTAATCCAAAGTCTGTGCTCCGAAAACTGTATAATTTTTATATCTCTGACGATAAAGACTTTGCTAAGCGTATCAAGAGTTTGACCGGCGTGACGCCGAAGAAACTAAACCTTTACAAACTGGCTTTTTATCATCGCAGCACGTTCAATGAACAATCTGAAATGGCTCAGAACAATGAGCGGCTGGAATACCTCGGCGACGCCCTGCTCAACAGCATTTCCGCCGAATACCTCTACCATAAATACCCTGGTGCCAACGAGGGGTTCCTGACCAAGATGAGGTCAAAAATCGTCAAACGCAAAACCCTCAATTACATCGCCGATGCCATGGGGCTGGACACCCTGCTCATGGAGTTCAACAAGACCCACATCTCGGTTTCGATGCTCGGCAATGCCCTGGAAGCCTTGATTGGAGCCATGTACCTCGAACTGGGTTATGAGCCCGCAAAAAAATTTGTGGTCAACCAGCTTTTCCGGAAATTCCTGGATATTCATGAACTGGAAATAAACGATGACAACTTCAAAAGCCGGCTGCTCGAATGGGGGCAGAAAAAAGGGCATGAAGTCCAGTACCGGGTGATTTCAAAATTCAAGATGGACCACCGGGACCGGTACCGGGTAGTCGTCACCGTAAATGGGGAAGAACTTTCCACCGCTGAAGATTTCAACAAAAAAAACGCCGAACAACAGGCTTCAGAAAGGGCGCTGGCAAAATTGGGTATCAAAGAGGCGACAGATGCCTGATGGCTTCGCGGAGATGGTCTTTATTTTGGGCGCTTAATGGCCAGAGTGGCAGCCTCACTTGGTCTTCACACCGGCCCAGTATTTGAAGTGCGGCTTTGATGCCCACCGGATTTCCTTCGATATACAACCATTTGTGCACGTCCAAAAGGAGATCGTTATGTAATTTTGCATCCTTGAAATTGCCCTCCAGTGCTGAATCCACCATGGCGGCAAAAATATCCGGGAATGCATTGCTGATCACTGAAATCACCCCGTCAGACCCGCAAGCGATCATAGGCAGGGTGATCAGATCGTCCCCCGATAACACCCTGAAATGCACAGGCCTGTATTTCAGGAGCTGCATGATCTGGTTAAAATCCCCTGAAGCTTCCTTGGTACCTATGATATTGGGATGCTCCGCAAGTTTCAGTGTGGTTTCTGCGGAAATATTGACGGCGGTGCGGGATGGCACATTATATAATATGACGGGGACCGGACTGGCATCCGCTATGGCCATGAAATGCTGAAAAAGGCCTGCCTGACTGGGTTTGTTGTAATAAGGACTGGCAACCAGGATCGCCCCAATCCCATCAAATCGGAATGCTTTGATCATATCGAGGACCTGCCTGGTGTTGTTTTTACCGAACCAGCCACAAACGACAGGAACCTTGCCATCCGCAGCTTCCACCACGGTATCCAGCACCCTATGGCATTCTGCATCGGAAAGGGTGGAAGTCTCACCGGTGGTACCCAGGGGAACGAGAAAATCCACTCCATGCGCCAGGTTGTGCGCAACTATCCTTTTTAAGGCTCCGGTGTCCACCTGGTCGCCGGCAAAGGGCGTCACCAGTGCCGTACCCAATCCCTTAATAAGCGAGGTGTCCATGAAAACTGACTTTATTGAGTATTAAAATGAGTTCGCTAATATATTGTTTTATGCTGAAGGTACCGCTGGTGTCGAGGATCAGATGGTAATGCTCATCAAAAAGGGATTTGGGCCCTACCTTAAAAGGGGAATGAGCCAGGGCGGCCAGGTAATGGATGGAGAGGTTTTGGCTGAGGTCCGCATTGACCAGGAGATCGTATTTGAAATCCAGGAAAGTCCGGATGTCACTGTTGGACGGTATGAAAAAAAAAGAAACATCCCCCCGGTTAAAATGGCGGAAGGGCAGGCCTGAGGTGCCGGCTTTATAATCCAGGTAGGCAAGGAGATGCACCTGAATGCGGAGTTTATCAAACAATTTCGCAAAACGAAGGACTTCGGTTTTATCCTCCAGATCGGAAGCATCGAACAGGATGGCCATATGGCTGATTGCCATTTCATGGACGGGCTGTTTGTCCAATACCTGGCCTTTAACGCCCTCCGCGAGTTTCTTCCTGAAACGGGAAAGGCGAAACTGATATAAAAAGGGTTGCGGGGGTTTCATATCATCAGGCGGGAGTCACCTTTTTAAATTGCCCCATTTTCGTGTATTTATTTATTCTTTTTTTGATACGGGTTTCCGGTTTTTCATCAATGATCTCGGCCAATTCCTTTTTGATGTGTTTTTTAAGAGTTTTGGCCATGGTCTCCGGATCGGCATGGGCTCCTCCCAGGGGCTCCTTCACAATATCGTCAATGAGCCCGAATTCCAGCATATGGTCTGCGGTGAGCTTGAGCGCTTCCGCAGCCTGCTGTTTGTAATCCCAGCTTCGCCAGAGAATGGAGGAACAGGATTCCGGAGATATTACAGTGTACCAGGTATTTTCAAGCATAAACACCTTATCGCCCAATCCAATGCCAAGTGCGCCACCGGAAGCGCCTTCCCCGATCACATAACAGAGAATGGGTACCCTGAGCTTGGCCATTTCAAACAGGTTGCGGGCAATGGCTTCGGCTTGTCCCCTTTCTTCGGCTTCGGGGCCGTGATAGGCTCCCGGGGTATCGATGAAAGTAATCACCGGGAAACCAAAACGTTCAGCCAGTTTCATCAGGCGCAGGGCCTTGCGGTATCCTTCCGGGTTGGCCATGCCGAAATTGCGGTACTGTCGCATTTTGGTGTTTACCCCTTTCTGATGGCCGATGATCACCACGCTTTGATTGTCGATGATGCCCAAGCCGCCCACCATGGCTTTATCGTCACGGATATTGCGGTCGCCGTGCAATTCAATAAATGTTTTGCAAATCTGCTCGATGTAATAAAGGGTATAGGGCCGTTCAGGGTGCCTGGATACCTGTACTTTTTGCCAACCGTTGAGATTGGAATATATCTCTTTACGGGTATTCTTGATTTTTTGTTCCATCTCCCGAATGGGCTCTGAAACATCCACTTCATTTTTTTCCTGGATTTTCTGAAGTTTGGACAGTTCTTCAAAGAGGTCTTCTAAAGGCTTTTCGAAATCTAAGAAAACCATATGGCAATCATTCTAATTTGCGCAAAGGTAGAAAAATTTCAATATCCTGTATTGCCTCCTATTTATTTGAATTTCAACCGTATACAAGGTTCAATATGATTTCATATCGCCTTTTGCTGCTCCTTCAATCAAGCCGCGGATATAACCAATGGCAAAAAGGGTCCCGATGGTGCTATAACCCGGATGTTCATTGGAATCCCCGGCCATCGTCGGCACATGATCGGGCCGCATCGGGCCTTTGAAGCCCATGCGGAGGTAGGTCTGCATGGCTTTAAACATATCGGTTTTCCCATCGTCGTGGAAGGTCTCTTCGAATTTATTCTTATGCCCGCGCACATCCCGGAAATGGACAAAGTGGATGGCATTTCTTTTTCCGAAGTATTCGATGGCCGCCGGGATGTCTTCTCCCTTGCCTTCCTCACCCATTGAAGCAAAACTGCCCTGGCAGAAGGTAAGCCCGTTGCTGGGGCTGGGATAAAGGTCCAGCAGTTTTTTAAATGAATCCACAGAAGTCATGATCCTGGGTATCCCCCTCAACCGGTCTACCGGCGGATCATCCGGATGTAGGGCAAGCTTGATCCCGTACTTCTCGGCCGCTGGCACCGCCGCTTTCAGGAAATATTCCAGGTTTTTCCACATGCCGGCATGGCTCAACTCCCCATACTCGGTGAACGGGGCCTGGCTACGGGCATCATCTAAATCAAAAGAACTCACAAGAGCCCCTCCCCTGCCCGGTTTGTCCAGGGTGGTCCTGGCCCAGTTGACTACTGGCATCCAGTTGTAACAAACCGTATCGATACCCTCGGCGGAGATATTTTTCATAAAAGTGATGAAGTGATCGATCTCTTCATCGCGGCCGTCAAGACCAAGTTTGGTTTTCGTGCCGAGCGCGGGAGGCCCTTCGATCACTTTCAGTTGCAAACCCTCCTTTAGCCAGGCGGCTTTCACCGCTCTGATCACTTCGGCGTCAAAATTGTTTTTACCCTGCATGCCGACCATTCCTGGATGGATACCACCAACGGCACCCAATACGGCCATTTGCCTGGCGAGGGCGGTTTTGCGCGGCTCTATTCCCCAGAAATAAGCGAGACAAAGCTGGATGCCTGCATCTTTGACCCAGGTTTTGAGTCTCGAGGTTTCCTCCTCCTTGATTATGCCGGAATGGATAGTATGAATCAGGGGTACAGATGCGGTAAATGCCGCTGTTTTTTTGAGAAATTCTCTTCTTTTGTTTTTCATGAGTATACTTTAAGTAAAGAAATGGCTCCCGGTCATCCCTTTACAGTGTCACAATTCAATCTTCCGGCCATCTTTTATGAACCAGGTATCCCGGATGGCTGCAGGGCCATTAAAGCGGTACTGCACCCCGACTATTCCGGTCGGATAATGGGGAAAGGAAAGCGAATAGGCTTCCACCCCGTTCACCCAGATGGTAGCCTTTTTATTCAGACAGATGATCTTCACATGGGTCCATTGATTCAGGTCGGCCCCGAACCCGGAGAGGTCAGCGGACTTGCTGCTGACCCGGGTTCCTGCAAAACTCAACTGCAAATCCCCGACGCAAGCTTTTGCACTCAGGGGAATGATGATGATATCGTCTTTGCATTGAATGAGTATCTGCACTTTCTGACAGGCATTATCACCACCATTGAAGGGATTCATGACACTGGTCTCAAAAACAAACCGGTCGTTCATCAAACCTTCGAAATCCCGTTGATTATAAATCCGGACTTTGGGGCATAATGGCAACAACGGCAGGTTGTGATCCTTAAAAGCCTTCTCATCCAAGCCTATCCACCCTGCTTTTAAAATTTCCTGTTCCTGGAAATATACCGGGGTTGTTTCTTCAATTTCCACCAGCCCAAGCCAGCCATCGGTGGTAATCTGGATGTCATGCGTTTTGACGACCGTGGTATCCACCATAAGTTTAGCCCTGAAATAACCGGGATAATAATAAATGGCGGAATGTTCCTTCTTGTTTTTATCGACACGTGCCTTCCGCCTGGTATCCCAGGTCTGGGAAATAAACACCGATTCAGAAGGGGAGGCTGATGCATCGTAACGGAAAATCACGGAATTGGGCAGTCCGGAAGTTTTTATTTTGTTGGCCTCAAAAGTGAACCTGGCAGGGTCAATATCATAGGTCCCTGATGAATGTTTCTTTTTGAAGTTGAGTGCATAGACTGCGATCAAGGTGAGCAAGCCGAAAGAGAAAAGAAAAAAAACCGATTTGCCCTGCCTGACGGTTCTGTTTTCCCTGTAGGGCTGTTCCATTGGAGCCCGGAGCGTCACCTCTTCTAAACGAACCTCTTCGTCTCCGGCCGGACTATCCTTAAATTTAATTTTGAATCCACGCCAGTCACCGTAACCCAGATAACCGGCAAGGGCATTCAGGGTGGTGAGGGAGGGCGCATGATCGTATTTGATTTTGCCCCAGAGCCTCTTAAGGGTGGTGACACTCAGTTGCACTCCGGTCCGTTTTTCCAGTTCTTCGCTGAGTTTTTCAAAATCATAAGGGTTCCAGTCGGCACTGCTGCCCCAGCCCAGCCTGGACTCTATCTCAAGCAGGCAGGATTCGATGATCTCTTTTTCGGCTTCTTCTGACACGGATGTTTTGTCGATCTAAATTGATGAAAAATAGTTTAAGGATAAGTTAAAAGTTAGCGTCCTTCCTGATCCGGGCCTGTTTGTAATAAAATTGAACCAACTTGTCACAGGTTTGGAAACCGTATCCAAGGCCATTTCATTCAAATTTGTAATAAATCCAATTGTGGTCATGAAAATCCTATCGTATGCTTTATTTTTTTTGCTTGGTACGAATTGTACGGGACAAAACCAATCCTATTTCTATCAAATCCCGGCCTATCCTGAATCCTATACAGCGGCCACTGTAGCTGCCCGTATGGTCGACGGCCTTGGTTTCCGGTATTTTTGGGCCACCGAAGGGCTCACCGAAAAAGACCTTGCCTTCAAACCCGGTGACAGTGCCAGGACCACCCGGGAAACCCTTGAACATATTCTTTCGCTTACGCAGATCCTGGTCAATGCCGTAAATAAAAAGCCAACAGTATCCGGGGCTTCTTCGCCCAAAATGGATTTCCTCCAAATAAGAGATAAAACACTGAATAACCTTGAGGAAGCTAGTAAAATCCTGAAATCCAATCAGGCTGTGCTAGATTCATTCCCCATGATCTTCCAAAACCCAGCACGTACAACGGAATTTCCTTTCTGGAACCTGATCAATGGCCCTGTTGCAGATGCACTCTGGCATGTCGGACAGGTGGTCAGCTTCAGGAGGTCTTCAGGAAATCCTTTCCCAAGCGGGGTGAGTGTGTTACAAGGGATCAAAAGGTAGAAGAAGATGGAAGATTGAAACCAGGGAGCTCCCCCCGTAACTACCCTCTTCCAACTTCCAACTCCCAACCTCTAACCTCTAACCTCTAACCTCTAACTCCCATCTCCTATTAATATCTAAACCCTCAATAAACCCATCATGAAAAATGTATTCTTTTTATTGCTTTGTACGTCCCTGATGATGCGGGCACAAACCATTCGTCCGGACCTCAGAAACCCTTCATTATGGATAGCATCCGGTATCCATCCGGAACCCTTGGATGACGCCAAATACCCGGGCATCCGGTTTAGTGAAACCGGGCAGGGAGGCTTGTACCTCCTGAATCAGCCGGAATTTTCCGAAGGCAGTATAGAATTTGATTTAAAAGGAAGAAACCAGCTTCAGAAGAGTTTTGTAGGGCTTGCCTTTCATATCCAGAATGACAGCGTGTATGATGCCATTTATTTCAGGCCCTTTAATTTTCGTTCCGAAGATACGGCCCGGCGGGCAAGGGCGGTGCAATACATTTCCTCGCCGGAACATCCCTGGTTCACGCTGCGGACGGCTTTCCCCGGGAAATATGAAAATAAAGTGAAGCCCGTACCCGATCCGGATGGCTGGTTCCATGTCCGGATTGATATCACTGGGCTGGAGGTTAAGGTCTATATCAACAACAATGCCCAGCCGAGCCTTGAAGTCACCAAACTGACCTCCACCGCCGCCGGCAAACTTGGCCTCTGGGTAGGGCCCCAATCGGATGCCGGCTTTGCCAATCTGAAGATCAGCCCTCATAAAAAAATGAATGCGGTCCCCTACGGCCAAAACAAGGATGCGGGCCAGTACTGCCAGGTCGGGGACACCCGGATTTATTATGAAGTATACGGACAGGGCAGGCCCATCGTATTGCTTCATGGAGGGGTTTATGGATACATCGATGAGTTCAGTCCCCTGATCGAACGACTGTCAGGGCATTTTAAGGTTATATGTATCGGTACCCGTGGTCATGGAAAATCGGAAATGGGAAAATTGCCTTACACCTGGTCACAAAGGGCCAGCGATGCTTTCCAGGTCATCCGGTCCGTCACCAATGAAAAAGCCATCGTGATTGGTTTCAGCGATGGCGCATACACTGCGTATAAATTGGCAGCCACGTACCCTCATTTGGTGGAAAGACTGATTGCGATTGGAGCCGGCGATTTTCCCAAAAACAACAGAAGAGAAAAATTTAATTACACCCCGGAAGGGCTTATGCGGGATGCGGCGGATTTTTTTCAAGGCAGGCTGGCCCTGATGCCGGAACCCAACCGTTGGGCTGAAAACCTGCAGGGATTAAATCAGTTGTACAATAACGAATACCTGAGTAAGGAAACATTTCAACAAATATCCTGCCCCACCCTTCTGGTAGCCGGCGATCGGGACCAATACCATAAACCGGAGGACCTGGTAAATGCCGCCCGGTATATCCCTGAAAGCCAGCTCTGCATCATCAATGGCTGCGACCATGTGGTTATGTTCTGCAACTTTCCCATGTTCTGGGAAAGCATCCGGACTTTTATCAACTCCGGCAAATTACCCTGACCATCCAGGCTTGCAACCCCATCGAGAGGTCATAGTCTTTATGATTATGTTTTCGTATACTATCCGGGCAACCTGGCTGATGATTGGGTGTTTTACTTATTACAATAATTTTGGACAATCTATCCGGGTTTTACCCGACAGCCTTGTGCTTTCCTGGATGGCCGAATGCCTTATACCGGCAACGGGTATTGGATATATTTACGAAGGAAAAATCCTGCAGACGAAAGTCCTCGGTGAATTGCAAAAAGGGAGGGCGGCACCCCAGAACACCCTCTTTCAGGTTGCTTCCCTTACCAAGCCAATTGTAGAAATGACGGCACTGAGGCTGGTCAGTGAGGGGCTTTGGTCATTGGATGAACCATTGTACTCTTATTGGGTTGACCCGGATGTGCAGGCCGACCCAAGACACCGCAAATTGACCACAAGGCATGTACTCAGTCATCAAACCGGATTTGTCAATTGGCGCTGGCTCCACCCCACTAAAAAACTGACTTTTGATTTTGATCCCGGAACCCGCACCCAATATTCAGGTGAAGGACTTGAATATTTAAAAAAAGCGATGGAAGCCAAATTTAAAATACCCCTGCAGGAAATCGTCAATAACTATTTGTTCTTGCCTGATAGCATGACGGATACCCATTTTTTCTGGGATGATCAGGTAAAGGAATCGAGATATGCGGTAGCCCATAACAAGGATGGCGAACCCTATGAAATCCGGAAAAACAAAGAAGCCAGTGCTGCCGATCTCCTGATGACCACGGTTGAAGATTATTCCCGTTTTGCTTCAGGGGTTCTTCAAAAAAAGAACCTCAGCCCTGTCGTATGGCAGGATATGATCCACCTTGAGGTTTCGGATCAAAAATCCAATTTCGGGCTTGGCTGGGAAATTTACACTGGCCTCCCAGGCGGGGAATTTGCACTGATTCATACGGGCAGCGACCCCGGCGTCCGGACCATTGTTGTTCTTCTACCAATCAGCCGGACCGGTATCATTGTATTTACCAATGGGGACAAAGGTATGGATCTGATCATCAAGGTAATTACTGAAGCGCTGAGGATAGGGCCGGAGTTGGTGAAGCTGGGGAGATGAGGATTAAGGTTGAGAAGATTAACTAACCTTGGCTGGAGCGTGATCTATACCATCCACCATCCACCCTCCACCACCCACCCCATCAAGCCAACTTCTGCCTGATCATCATCAACTCATGAATATTCTCCTTGTCCAACAAGCCAAGCAGATGCTGTCCTTCGACCACCGGGGCAACAGGGCAAGCACTTAAAGATAGTTTTTCATAAGCTTCCTGCAGGGGCATGGAAGGAGGCAGGGTAATATAATCCTGGCGCATCACCCGGTCCACTGTAGCATTTTTACCAAATTGAGAAAGGCCCTTGATCAGTTCGTTGGAGGTGAGCACCCCGTGTATTTGGTTCAGGTCGGCGACGAGGAATTCCTTGTCCTGGCCTTCCAACACCAGGTTGGAAACCGAATCGAGACTGTCAGATGGAGAAACGGAGGAAAAGCGGGTCATCATGGCGTCCCGGACGAAGAAAGTACTCAGTGCATGCTTTACCGTCTCCTGAAGGGCCTCACTGCCCGCGCCGAGGTATATAAACAGGCCGATGAAGACAAGCATGAAATTATAGAAGAAACCCAGGAAGACAAAGAGTACAGCCAGGCCCTGCCCCACTCCCGCAGCGATTCGGGTAGCCTTGGTACGGTCCATTTTAAAGGCCAGAAGGGCCCTGAGCACCCGGCCGCCATCCATCGGAAAAGCAGGTATAAGATTAAAGACAGCCAGGGTAATATTGGCAAAAAAAAGTTTGGATACCATGGGCATGTTCTGCCAATATTCCGCTGAACTCACCTGTTCATTGCCTGGAAACCGGCCTGTGGAACTCAGGTAAAGCCAGAGGATGATCCCGATGACCATATTGACCGAAGGCCCCGCCAGGGCTACCAGCAATTCCTGGCCAGGCTTTTCAGGTAATTTTTCCAGACTGGCGATCCCACCGATGGGATAGAGGGATATATCGTGCGTTTTAATTCCATAACGTTTCGCCGTAAGTGCATGACCAAATTCATGAAGGACCACGCAGAGAAAAAGCAGAAGGATGAAGACCACTCCACCCAGGGCACCGGTGAGGTCTTTGCCCGCCTGGAGGTGGGATATCAGGATCCAGCCGATCAGGATCAGGAAGGTCCAGTGGATATATACTTTGATGCCGGAATAGGCACCGATGAATAAGGAACCCTTTTTTTTCATATAGTTGGGTTTTTAATGGTTTGAAAGCAATAAGGACAAACTAATTGCCTAATCAACTTATTGATACGACAAATTAAGTAGAAGCAGGCTAAAGCTCATAAACAAATCATATTTAAACTTTTTAGTCATCCCCTTCAAGGCGAAAGAAGAATTGGACTTCAGCCCAGAACATGGTGTACAGTAACCACTTCGCCCAATTTTGCATTAATTTAAAGCCATGAAGCCTGCCGTCCTTTCCATAAAGATTTTAATGTTGGTCCTGCAATTAATCGCTACAGGCACCGCTCCATTCCTCTCCGCTCAAGCCCAAGTGAATATTGCAGTCGACCATAGGCCCCCTGAGGCCGAAAATCTGAATGTCTTCCAGGACTGGATCCGCTGGAACAACCCGGGGAGTCTAAGGACTCATTTCTTCAACGGCCTTGCATCCAGGTATTTTGATGCACGCGATAAAGAGATCGCCCTTTTGCACACCCGCAAGGACTGGATGACACGCCAGGAATTAATGAGGGGCAAACTTATGGAAGCCATCGGACCCTTCCCTGAAAAAACACCCTTGAATCCCAGGGTCACCGGTGTAATTGAAAAGGAAGGTTACCGCATCGAAAAAATCGTGTTCGAATCCCATCCCGGATTTTATGTACCGGGCAGCCTCTTTATTCCTACCGGGATCAGGGGAAAAGCCCCTGCCGTACTCAATGTCTTCGGGCATGAACAGGAATCCTATCACAAAGCCCTGGACCAGGTCATCATTCTAAACCTGGTGAAGAAAGGCATTGTCGTATTCGCGATTGACCCTCTCGGGCAGGGAGAGCATGTCCAGTTTTATGATCCGGAGACCAAATTTTCATCCATAGGTTACAGCGTGGTGGAACACAGTTATTTCGGGAACCTCTGTTTTTTATCCGGTTCATCCGGGGCCAAATATTTTACCTGGGACGGCATCCGGGCCATAGACTACCTGGTATCCCGCCAGGAGGTGGACCCGGAGAGAATCGGGGTGACCGGATTCTCCGGGGGCGGAACAGTGACCGCTTACCTTGGTGCCCTTGATCCGAGGGTGAAAGTTTCCATCCCCTGCAGCTGGTCCACTTACAACCGGAGATTGTTGGAAATGAAAGGCACCCAGGATGCCGAATCCATATTGCTCAACGGACTCAGGAAGGGGATCAGTTTTGAAGACCTCCTGGAAGTCAGGGCGCCAAAACCAACGCTGTTGACCTTTACTTCCCGGGATGAATACCTGAGTTTGCAAGGTGCACGCGAAGCTTACCAGGAAGCATCCACAGCTTATACCGCATTAGGAAAGGCAGACCATCTCCAAATGGTGGAAGATGATTCAAAACATTGGGTAACGCCTAAAATCAGGGAGGAGATCTACCGCTTTTTTTTGAAACATTTTGCCATGACCGGTGATCCTGCTGAGGCCGAAGTTGAAATCCTCCCCGGACAGGATTTGTTGGTAACTCCGACAGGCCAGATCTCCACTTCTTATGGAGGAGACCGGGTATTTGAAGTCAATAAAAAGGAAAGCCAACTCCTGATTGAACAACTGGAACAATCAAGAAAAGATATTGAAGGCCACCTTGGAAGAGTCCGGAAAAAAGCTTTGGAAATTTCAGGTTATGAGGCTCCGTGTTGTGTTGAGGCACAGCCGCTCATCAATGGCCGGTATCAGCGGGAAGGGTATACAGTGACCAAATATGCATTGCCAGGGGAAGGGGATTATGCCATTCCCATCCTGATTTTTGCCCCGGATGATCAAACCATCAAGCACGAAGGATTGGTATACCTCCATGCCGATGGCAAGGCGGCTGAAGCAAAACCAGGGGGACAGATCGAGGCCCTGGTAAAACAGGGATATGTGGTCGCAGCTGCTGATGTGCTCGGCGTCGGAGAAACCGCCAATACGGCCAGCCGGGGCCAGACCGATGCTTACACCGGCGTCCTGGTCGGAAGGAGTCTGGTAGGCATCCAGGCAGGCGATATTATAAGGGTAGTGAATTATGTGAAAACACGTTCAGATACAGACCCCGCAAAAATAGCCGCCGTGGCATTCAAGGAGATGTGCCTTCCTTTGCTCCACGCGGCCGTCTTCGATCCATCCATTAAGTCGGTCATATTGATCGGTTCACTTCTCTCCTACCGCTCCGTCATCGACAACCGGATCCATAAAATAGGTTTGACTGCCCGGCAGGGAGGAGGTGTTCACCATCCTTATGAGGTCGATTTTTCCTGGGGCATCGCCGGTGTGCTGAAGAGCTATGATTTACCTGATCTGATGGGTTGTATTGCACCCCGGAAGCTGGTATTGGCAGACTCTAAAAACCAATTATTAGAAACGGCTACAACCACGGAGCTTAACCTGGATCTGAATTTTCCCAAAAAGGCTTATACATTTAAAAAAGCCGGTGAAAATCTGCAAATTAGAAGGAGTTATAATCGCCTGGAGGAATTACTGAATGGGGTGTTTGATTAGCAGGACATGCGGTAATAAGACCGGATGCTAAAGTACTGGCGAAAAAATGAGGTTTTGTAATTCACTGTGATCCCCATCCTCCCCGTGGATGGAGTGTATCAAAGAATACTCCGAACTATTGATACTGTATATAAATCGGCCGGGGTTTAAGTTTTAAAATTTCATCCGGGGTCATCATCGGAAATCCGTCCATGGTGTCTTTTTTAAAAAAAAGTTTGAATCCTGTAAACTGTACGGGTTCTTTATAAATGACCTGGTAATAGGTGTTTTTCTTTTTAGCTGGAAAGCCAAACCCGTCCATATTGAGTACCAATTGAACTTCCGGCCGTTTAATGATCTGTTGAGAATGGGCAACCATGCCTTTAGTAAAACGGTGGACCACTAAAATTTTGGGAGGTAAATGATACCCATTGACCAGACTGGATAGGGATTCGGAAACAAAATTAATGTCCGAAGCCTCGAAGGACCCGATGGACCTGCCAGGCGGGTCACCGTTTTTCATTGAAAATTCCGGATCTATTCCCAGATGTACCTGAGGAAGGACCAGAAATGTTTCAAGGTAGGCCATTTCTTCCCGGAGGGAACTCGCTCCAATTTGTATATCCAGGAATAAAAGGCCATCCATAGCTTTTGTCAATTCAAGTGCACGTTCCATTTGCTCTGAAGACATACGTTGGCGGAATTTACCATCCCGACCGGCCTGCCTCTGGGCGGTTACTGCTATATAATGGATGGCCGGCAAGACAGGAATGAGGGAATCTGCGTTTTCCCAGTTTATCGTCACGGACTTTAACCGTTCCATCATTTGTTCTGGCGGCAATTCACCCAGGATTCCCATTCTTTTAGAATAAAAATTACCATAAAAAGCAACAATCCTTTTAAAAGGTAGGATGGCCCCTGGCAGGGGAAGGGGTGCTTCAGGTGGCCATAAACCGGATGAATCCCCGTTGGCCAGGCGGGACATTAGGATAGGATAGGAGAAAGGATCCGGTGTAGTCATTTGATTGGAACTATCTGTTCCGGTTTTGATTAAACCAGCATCCGCAACAAGATCCGGTTTCACGTCTTGCCGTGTGCATGAAACCATCGTGAGGATCAGCCAGATAGGCCACAGGATATGGCGATGTGAATAAGAGTTTAACGGACCATTATGGTATGAAAGGAGTGAAGTCGCCACTGATTTGAAATCAAAATAAATCAATAAAGGATGTGAAATTCATGATGAAGATCAGGGCTTGGAATGATTAGGCTTTCAGGGCCGTTTATTTTTACCGTTTGGAGGAGTTATAATCGCCTGGGAAAACTACTGGATGGGGCTTTGGTATAGTTGGATTAACAAAAATAATCCTACATTCAGCCTATTATTATACAGGATTTTAAGCAACTGATCAGCATCTGTGAAGAAGGAAACAGGATTTCCAGTTCTGTGATCGATGATTTTTTGGTTTATTATTCAGCCCACCGGGATAAAACGGACCGGGAATTTGAAGACCGGATTGAACGGTATCGCTCCACGGCGAAAAAATTACCCACCTCCTGGATCGGATCCGCCAAGGCCCAATACATCACTCACCGGATTTTCAAAAAAGACGGGCTGATCCACAAATACCTTCCGAATCAGGACTTGCAGACCCGCGATGCCCGGGAGCTCAACTTTTTGAAACAAATATCCGCCCTGCACTGGAAGTTCAGTTTCAGCGTAATAAAGGCTAATCCCGCACCGGATTTTTACGAAATGGAAGATGTTTTCAGCGGGGAATCTTATCTTCTTTATTCGCCCGGCATCAGCCGAACCTTGTCGGACCATCCGGTAATGCTCTGGTTCATCATGATCGCATTCAACGGTTCCTGCTGGATCACCTATGGCCCGATTACCGGATTCCAGTGTTTCGGGCCGGATGATATATTCTTCTACGCGACCGAATTAAATAAGTCCATTGAGTCTGATGAAGAACTCATGGAAGAGGTTGAAAAGAATCCTGTGCCTTACATGATGTTGATGAGCGGCTCAACCGAACCTCTTGTTATTCACCGCGACCATGAAGTCATCCTGGTGAAAGGGGAAGCACCGCTGGATGGCTTCGATTTTGATGCCTTAAAAACTGATTTCCGGATAGAATTTGATTCATCCATTTTCAAATTAAGCCACAAAACCCTGGCTGAGTTTCCTCATTTTGCAGAGGCCTATATTGACGAAGAGGGCGGCACTCTCCACGCCTATGCCATGACCGATTATGGTTACCAGGAGCTGGTCAGGTGCTTGAATAGTTACGGTTTTAACCTCTCTGATGATCCCGATATCCGGATTCACTTGCCCATGCTGAATGTCATCCGGAACCTGCTCAAAAAAGATATAAATTTAAATCCTTTCAGCAAGTTGTTTGAAGTCAAAAAGTCTCCGGATGAGGATGAATTCCTGAAAAAATTAAACCAACTCCTTGCCCTGGCCATACCCTATATCAACGCAGGAATCAAACCGGATGCTGTGGCGCTGGCAAAAAAACTGGATATGGACCCGGAGACCGTAAAAGATTTGCTGGACCAGGTACTGAACCGAATGAAAAAGCCGTAGAAGATTGAATGCCTGGTGTAAAAAACGAATGTGCAAATCAGAACCTAAATGCACAAATCTCCCTTACCTCGCAGCTCCGCCATCAATGGTAAGGCATATTCCACTCACAAAAGAAGCCTCATCCGATGCGAGATAGAGGTAGCCATTGGCAACATCATCCGGGTTTCCCCATTTGCCGAGAGGAATCTGGGACAGGCTTTGTTTTTTAACTTCTTCGGGCATTTTTTCTGTCATGGCGGTGTGGATAAATCCCGGAGCAATGCAATTTACCGTAATGCCGTATTTGCCAAGTTCCAGGGCCCAAACTTTGGTCATGCCGACGATGGCGGATTTTGCGGCTACATAATTGGTTTGCCCGAAATTGCCCCGAATCGCCACGTTGGAGGAGGCGGATACGATACGGCCGTAATTTTGATTTTTCATAATCGGCGCGACCGCTTGTGTGCAAAGGAATACACCTGTAAGGTTTACGGCAATCACTTCATTCCACTCCAGGACAGACATTTTCAGCAAGGTTCTGTCCCGGGTAATGCCCGCATTATTGATCAATATATCGATGTGGCCGAAATGCCTGTGCGCATCTTCCACGGCGGTTTGCACATCCGGTCCATCGTTGACGGAAACTTTTTGAAAGATGGCGTCGTGGCCCTTCCTTTTTAAATCTTCGATTACCTGGTTTCCCGTTTCAGCCAGGTCCCACAGGATGATTTTGGCCCCTTCGCGTGCAAAACGCTTTGCGGTAGCCAGGCCGATGCCATTCGCGCCGCCGGTAATCAATGCCACTTTGTCTTTCAGTCTCATGTGCCGCGATCATTTTGATGCAAAGTAATCAATCAGCCAAAACATTCAAGTTCGGAATAAATTTTTTTACTTTTGGCCAAAACCCCGAAGAAAAATGAATCGAAAAACAATGCTTGGATTATTCCTGGCCTCCTTCCTGGCGCAAGCGACTTATGCACAATCCAGAATACTGATCGAAGCCCCGGCTGAAGCCGGTGGCTTTTCCGCCAAAAGGCTGGCACGGCTCGATACCGGGATGAATGATTGGGTTAAGAAAAACTGGATTAACGGCTCCGTAGCCCTGATCGCACGAAAGGGAAAAATTGTTTTTCACAAAGCCTACGGATACGATAACCCCGCCACCGGGGAACCGCTCCATAAAAACGACATATTCAGGATCGCCTCTCAAACCAAAGCCATCACCACCGTAGCGGTCATGATGCTCTGGGAAGAAGGTAAATTTGCCATTGATGATCCCGTATCGAGGTATATTCCTTCTTTTGCGAATCAGAAGGTGGTAAATACATTCGACCTGAAGGATACTACCTATACTACGGTTCCGGCCAAACGGCCGGTGACCATCCGTGATTTGCTCACGCATACCTCCGGACTGGGCTACCCCAGTATCGGCACCCCCGAAGCAAAAGCCCTGTATGCCAAAAACCTGATTACCGGTGGCGTAGGTGCGGAGGATCCAATGTCCCTGGGAGAATCTATGCATCAACTGGGCACCTTACCTCTGTTGTGCCAACCCGGTGAAAAATGGATTTACGGGATCAATACGGATTTGCTGGGTTACCTGGTTGAAGTATGGTCTGGCATGAACCTGGAGGAGTTTTTCATGAAGCGTATCTTCCTGCCCCTCGGCATGAAAGACACTTATTTCAATTTGCCTGCTTCGAAAGCATCGCGATTGGTCAACTTTTTCCAGCAGGATTCCACGGGCCTGATCCAGAAACAGGATAAGGTTTTTGGCGGGGCGGTCGACATGAATTTCCCGCTTCAGCATACCACTCATTTTTCCGGCGGTGGCGGATTGTCTTCCACGATCTACGATTATGCCATTTTCCTGCAAATGCTGCTGAACGGCGGCTCTTACGGCAATACCCGAATCCTGGCCCGGAACACCATTCGTATGATGACGGTGAACCAGATCGGTGACCTGTTCATCACCGGCACGGAAAACAAATTTGGCTTTGGCTTCTCCATCATCACAGAAAACGGCAGCCGATTGGGTCCCAGCCAGGCGGGTACTTATGCCTGGGGAGGTGCATTCTCCACAACTTATTGGGTGGATCCAAAAGAAAATATGATTGTCCTTCTTTACAGGCAGATGTGGGGGCCGCATGTTGGCGATACCGACAGGGCGTTCAGGCCATTGGTGTACCAGGCGATCAATGATTAGGCCCGATGTCCATTGGCAATTTTTTGGCAGCCACTAAGAACAATGATGCGGAAATCCACTCGATTATGATGATAATGGAAAGGGCCCATCGCAATGATTCGGATTGCCAAATAGGTTCGAGACGGTCGCTGAGAAAGCCGATCGTCATAGGCCCGAGGCCTAAGCCGATGAGATTGAGGAAAAAAAACAGGATCGCCGAGGTGATGGACCGCATGGAGGCCGGTACCAGGCTATGCGCAACCGCAATCGAGGGGCCCAAATACATTCCCTGAAGGGTCGCACACCATCCCAGACCAATAATGGACAGACCCTTATGCTCAATAAACAATCCTGCCATTGCGAAGAAACCTGAAAGGACGACGGCCATCGCAGGTATTCGCAGATACCATCTCCGGTCTTTTTTCCCAAACCGGTCTGTCAGGTAACCACCCAGGAACGTTCCTATTGCGCCGCCTATGCCAAATAACAAGCCAAGCACCAGGCCAATTTCCCCGCTGGTCATAGCGTGGAGTCTCGATAAAAAGGATGGGGACCAATTGCTTAGGCTGTAAATGCAGAATACATTCAGCGAGGTTGCAAAAACAAGATAAATGAAGGAATGCGATGAAAACAATTTTTTGAATACCTCCGGGACAGAATAGGCTTTCGTTACCCCGATGGTATGAATGTCCGTGGATCCTCTCCGGGGTTCTTTCACAGAGGAATAAAATATAATTGAAAACACAACACCCGGAATGCCCAATACAAAAAATGCGTTTCTCCAGCCCAGTGATTGGTTCAAATAACCTCCCATTAAGAAGCCGATCAGGATTCCAAAATATATCCCGGTGGAATAAACGGACAGGGCCGTTGCTCTTTTATCAGGCGGGAAATAATCGGAGATCATCGCATGTGCGGGCGGGCTTCCACCGGCTTCGCCAACACCGACACCAATGCGTGCCAGCAACAATTGGATAAAATTCTCCGCCCTGCCTGAAAGGGCAGTCATAAAGCTCCAGAGCCCAAGGGAAGCGGCGACGATATTCCGGCGGTTGCTTTTATCCGCCAATCTTGCTATTGGCAATCCCAGACTCACATAAAACAAAGCGAAGGTAAATCCGGATAAGATGCCCAGCTGGGTGTCCGAAAGCTCCAGCTCCTTTTTTATGGATTCCTGCAGGATCACGAGAAGCTGCCGGTCGATAAAATTAAATACATAGACCAGGGTGAGCATTGCCAGTACGAAATACCTGTATGAGTTTTTTTCCTGCTTCAAAATCAATCCATTAAATGGTTGTGCCTCCATCCGCGGTGATAATCGCTCCGGTAGTATAACTTGAAGCATTTGAAGCCAGGTAGAGTGCAAGGCCTGCAATCTCATTTACAGTTCCTACCCGGTTTATGGCAATATTTTTAGTAATTCGCCTGAAATTTTCCTCATTCTCCCAAAGCACCCTTGAAAATTTGGTCTTGATCACACCCGGGCATATGGCATTCACCCGGATCCCGTCTGCACCCCATTCCTTTGCCTGGGCTTTGGTAAGCATGTTCAGGGCGGCTTTGCTGATGGAATACAAGCCAAGTCCCGGATCGGGGCTGAGTCCTGCAATGCTGCTGATGTTGATGATGGATCCACCCCCTCTTTGTTTCATGACCGGATGAGCCAATTTGGAAAGCGTGAATGGCCCCCTGACATTTACCTGGATAATTTTATCGAATGCGGCCTCATCCGCTTCCAGTAATCCGCCGTAAATGGGATTGGTAGCTGCATTATTTACCAGGATGTCCAAGCCGCCAAATTTCAATACGGTCGCCTCTACTAATTCTTTGCAAAAGGCAGTATTGCCTGCATTACCAGCGATCCCAATACAATTTTCAGGAGAAATTTCAGCCGCCAGGGAATTTATTTCATCCTGTTTGCGGCTATTGATGACGACTTTGGCCCCGGCTGCAATGAAATATCTGGCAATGGCTTCGCCAATTCCCTTACTGGCACCGGTGATGAGGGCGACTTTGCCATGTAAATCGAAAAGGGCAGCAGGTGATTGGTCCATAAGGGCTTAAGAAAATCAAATGACTAAGGGAAGTAAATATAAAATATTCCTCACTACAACCCCCCAATGGTTTATTTCAGGATGAGGCCGTACCAACAAATTTTACTCAGAATACTTTGTCTGTTTGATTAACAAAGGGTGCTTTGAGATTTTCCTTCTGAACAAGTCAGAGGGATCAGCCATAGCGCATTTCAACATCGATGAGGCACTTTCCAAGGCCTTTTGGTCTTTTGATAATCCACAGAGGGGTACTAGGCAATGGCTGTCTTGGAAAATTACCGGGCAGCATTGCGGTTGCCTGCCAGTTGAAATTCAAAAGCTACAGCATTAAAATTCAGCAAATACTTTAAGTTGATCCAGAATTATGATCTAATATCCGATTCTCGAGATTTTCTGTAAATCCCTTATAAAGTTCATCGTCCGAACTGTTTGATAATATGTACACAAAATAGGGCAAAGTGTCCAATAATAAAGCCTTGCAAATAACAGATCTACAAGGCTTTAGCGGACCGGACGGGACTCGAACCCGCGACCTCCGCCGTGACAGGGCGGCATTCTAACCAACTGAACTACCGATCCAATTCAATATCGGTAGTTCAGTTTACGCCTTC
>CAYOPD010000054.1:0-26668 GCA_964405735.1 uncultured Saprospiraceae bacterium
AGGTTAGAGGTATGAGGGGAGAGGGGAGAGGTAAGAGGCGGAAAAACCGCAGAAGCAAAGCTTTTTGGGAGGGAACCTTAAATCGTCTGTTCCCGTACCAGCTTGTTTTTTTCGGCTTCCCAGTCCTCCAGGGTATCGATATCCCGCAGGGTGGGCAGCAGTTTGTACAGCAGTCTTTTTTGTTGAAGGACTTTGATGGTTTCTGCCAATACCTGGTCGGTGCTCCAGGGAACATGCTGGAAGAGCTCCGGGATGATTTGATTCATGCCGATGAGGTAATACCCACCGTCATAAGTAGGCCCGATGACCACATCGTGAAAATCGAGGTAGGTATAGGCCTGTTCAATGATTTGCGGGGTGATGCCGGGGCAATCGCTGCCGATCAGGATTTTTTTATCGTATTCAGAGGCTTGCCTGATGGCATTCAACATCCGGATGCCCAGGTCTTCGCCCAACTGCACGTTTTTGCTGAATTTTTTTTCCGGCCAGCTGTCGTTTCGCTCCACCCGGTCGGAATAAAAAAGCATCCGGGTCGCATCGACTCCGAGGGTCATCAAACGGGTATGCTCCATCAGGCTTTTATAAATGTCCAGTGCGGCGGAATCCCCTGATTCAGAGGCTATTCGGGTCTTAACTTTGCCCGGTACCGGGTTTTTAATGAATATGATGAGTGCTTGTTCCATAAGCCTTCAAGCTTGTGGCAGGTCATTGAATTTTGCAAAATTAATGCATAAGACAATAAGGAAAAAGGAATAAATTCAGACTAATCTATGGTCACCGAGACACTGGCCCCGTTTTTCTTTGATTCATCCTTTTTTTCCTCGCGCTGAAGTTTCATGCCGGATTTCAGCTTCCGGCTCACGGTGGCATAAGGACCGGTGATGACTTCCTCACCGCCTTCGAGCCCGTCCAGGATTTCAATAAAATTGTCATCCTGAATACCGGACTTCACCCGGACCATTTTCGCGGTATCGGCGCTGTAAACAAAAACATATTCCTTGAATTCGAAGGCTTTCTGGCGTACGGCCAGGGAATCTTTATTTTCATCTTCCCGGGTGGTCACCGCTGCAATGGGCACACAGAGAATGTCTTCTTTGGTATTGGTGAAAATTTCAACCGCGGCGGACATACCCGGACGGAATGGGAAACGTCCCCCTCTCATCATATCGGCATACGTTTCCGGCAGGATGCGGATTTTTACCACAAAATTGGTGACCTGGTCCGAACTCAGGGTCTGTATAGTGGTTGTTCCCGTATTGGAGGCGGAATTGGCTATTTCCGTGACATAACCTTTAAATACCCGGTCCAGGTAGGCGTCCACTTCTATTTCAGCCGTGTCGCCCAGTCTCACCCGGAGGATATCGTTTTCAGAAACATCCACCTGGACTTCCATTTGGTTGAGGTTGGCGATGCGCATCATTTCTGTACCTGCCATCTGGATGGTACCCACCACCCGTTCGCCTTGTTCCACATTCAGTTTGGAAATGATCCCGGAAGAAGGTGCGTAGATCGAGGTGCGGGATAGGGAGGTCCTCAGTTCCTTGAGGCCAGCCTCGGCGCTTTTGACCGTAAATTCTGCAGCCCGGGTACCCTGGATAGAACTGTTGAGATTGGATTTGGCAGATTTGAGGTTTGCTTCCAGGGCATGGACGTTGGCCAGGGAAGCATCAAAATCCGCCTGTGAAATCACCCCTTGTTTCCGGAGTTCTATATTCCGGTTATGGATTTTGGTGGCATTGGCCAGGTTGGCTTCGATCTGTTCTATCTGGGCTTTGGAGGCTTCCACCTGGGCCTGGCTGATGGATACCTGGCTGCGGGCGTTATTGAGGGATGCGTTGCCCCTTTCCACTGCAGATTCATAGGTATCGGGGTTGATCCTGGCCAGCAACTGGCCTGCTTTAATGCTGTCTCCCTCCCTGACCTCAAGCTCTACGATTTCTCCGGAGACGTCCGAACTGATCTTGATCTCTTTTTCCGGAAATATTTTTCCGCTTGCCGAGACGGTTTCACGGATGGTTCGACGGGCCACTTTTTCGGTAGTGACTTTTTCGCCCTTTGGTTTCTTTTTGTTTTTAAAATAGGCAAAGGCCATTAAAGCCAAAAACAAGGCCAGCAGAGCCCATATCCACCACTGGTTTCCTTTTTTCTTCCCTTTTATGGTAAGCGGTTCCATATTCCTGCTACTGTTTAATTGTGATTTAGTGATTGCTTTCGATTTAATTGAGACGGATGGGTCTTCCAAGATAATAATCCACCACCTTACTCCTGAAAATATAATCGTACCGGGATAACAGTTCTTCTGTGACGGCTATGTCCAGCCGGTTTTTGGAACTGAGCAGTTCAAAAGTATTGGCGGAGCCCAGGTCAAATTTGATTTTTGTATTGTCATAAGCCAGGCGGGAGGCGGCAGTAGCTCTTTTGGACACTTCGTAAGTATTGGCGGTAGCCCTGAGTTCATTCAGGGCGGTCTGTATATTGTTTTTCAGGGTTTCTTTGGTTTGGTCGGCATCGAGTTTGGCAGCTTCTACCGCGATTTCTGCCTGGCGTACCTGGGCTCTGGCGGCATAATTATTGTAAATCGGGATGGAAAGTCCCAGTCCAATGCCATATCCGATATTTTCATTGAGTTGGGAAAGATATGGATTCTTGCCAGTGAGAGGTACGGTGGTTGGAATTTCGATCGTGGCGGTTTGACCGTTGAATATGATTTTCTGGGGTACATTGACATCGTTGAAGCCGGTAATTCTACGGCTCAGGCTGGAAAAAAGGGAGTTCAAATTTCCACCAATAGATACCGTGGGTAAAAAATTTGCCTTAGCCAGTTTGATGCCCAGTTCTGCACTCTCCACTTTAAAGTCACCCGAACGGATATCTGCCCGGTTATTCAGCGCGTGATTGTATACCGCAGCCAGGTTTTCTGTGATGATGGAAGGTTGCAAGGCGCCGTCGGGTGGCCGGGAGATATCAAAAGCCTCGTCTATGGGTAATCTAAGGAGCTGTTTTAGTAGAAGCTTATTGGTATTGACTGTGTTTTCAATGGTGGCCATGCCCTGTTCATCCCTGGCCTGCTGGGCGACGATTTCCAGGCGGTCCCCTTCTGGCCGGGTACCAACAGCTATCATCCGGTCCATCTGGTCAAGTTGTTGGGTGGTCGTTTCCAGTTGCAGGCGGGCATTAAGCAAACGGTCTTCGGCAAACAAGATGGCCAGGTAATACTGAACGACATTGAGAATCAGATCATCGGTAAACTGCTGGGCATCCAGGGTGGCACTTTGTACATTCACCCTGGACTGGCTGATGGTATTGCGCACGGAACCCCCATTGAACAAGATCATGCCGGTATTCAGTCCCAGGCTGTTGGTTGTGATGGACTGCGTTTCAAAATCATTGGTCACCGGGTCGATGGTGCGACCAAAATTAAGACCATAATTGACTGATGCATTCAGCCGGGGATACCGGCTATGCAAAGCCTGTTCCGCAATGACCTGGGCCCTTTCGATGCCGAGTCTGGATTGTTTGATGGCAATGCTGTTTTCACGGGCATGGCTGACACAGCGCTCCAGGGACCAGGCGTTTTGGGCCAGTAGCCTGTATCCAAAAGAGGAGGTCAGGACCAGGATTACAAAAATTGTTTTCACGCCGATGCTTTTTTAGAATTGAATAAACAAGATTATATGAAAATCAGGAAGTTGCTTTATTTTTTCTATTAAACCGTCCAGACTATCGATGAACCGGCCTTTCCCGCCGGATCCATTTTGGCCAGCAATAGATTCTATGGAAAACCCAAGGGTTCATTCCCTGGCCCGTACAAAAGTACACCCAATTCGGACTTTCCATTGGAGCATCACCGGCCGGAGAAACCTTGCGAAAATAAATCCGGGTGGTTCAGGCCTGGTCTGTATCTTCAATAAGAAATTTTATTTAATATGTGGTTCATTCAGAATCATTGGAATAGATGCCTGATGGGCTTATTGCTGGTTGGCTCTTGCTCGTTAAAACATAGTCATACCCTGGAACCGGCCGGACCTGAAAAGGCCTCAAGTTTTAAAATCTCCAACGGAGACCTCAGCGCAGTATTTGTGGATAATTCAGCAATACCCCCTATGCATGGGGCGGGTTATAATGGCCTGGCCTCCCTGACACACCGCCTGGACGATTCAATCCTTTTTGTCCCCCGGTATGCCGGATTCAACCTGGAACATATTTTTGCCGGAGACAGCCTGGTTGAATTGTTTGAACCGCGCAGGCATCCCATGATCCTGTATAAGAAAAACGCCGCGGAAGTTATGCTCTACCAAAGCCCGACCCCCATTTCCGGGGTGGAATCCCTTACTGCATTTAAGCTGGTGCCCCCGCATTACATCGATGTCACCTTTTCATGCATCCTTCATAATAAATCGTTTTTCAGGCATGGTTATGCCGGCTTGTTCTGGGCGAGTTATATCCATGCCCCGAAGGACCAAAAGATTTATTTTATTTCATCGGACAGTCTTTCCGGACATGAATCCTGGATAAGTACCTATTCCGAAAAACACGGCGTGAGAAGCACCCACCTTCACAGGAAGGATCAAAACGAATTATTTTTTGCCCATAATTTTAATGCCAGCCTGGCAAGTCATTTCTCCACATACCGGTTTGAACATCCGTTTTATTTCGGTCTCAACCGGGGAATGGTACTTGCCCAGCTTTTTGATGCGAAAAAAATCATCCGGTTTTCCCAATCCCCGACCGGAGGAGGGGGCGGCAATCCGGCATGGGATTTTCAATACATCATACCAAGGCCTAAAACAGGGAAAATATATTCCTTTAAAGCCAGGCTGATTTATAAACCGTATGTGTCCGCGGAGGATATCCGGTCGGAGTATATAAAATGGAAAGCTGGATAATTTGTATTATATCACCGCAGAGGATGCCGAGGGCGCAAAGGATTTTTAATAACAGGGTCGGAGCTAAGCTCTACCCAAGCGTATTTCCCAGGGGTCTTCCACGCGCTTGCGCACTTCCTTACGCCAGGTGAAAGCCACCAAGGTCTGCATTTAAGGCCTGGCGGTATGAAAGGCGATCAACCGGTCATACCTCGCTCCAAATGGCCGGTAGTATACCAGGATCTGGTATTCATTTTCGGTCTCATACCAGTCCCCGTCAACCGGTGAGGCACTGAAATCACCGCCCTTGCCCATGACCACGTAGCCATAATTGTAATAACCCTGTTTGAGCAGGGCCGATCCCAGATAAGACTGGCTTTTTTCATCGTATTTCATGAGATAAGGGTCCTTGCATTGCCAATCCGTAAAGGCGCCGATCAGGTATACCTTCTGGTCAAAAAATTCGGGGCTTTTCAGGGTGAAATCCACCCAAACGTATTCGGCTGAGAGATTTGCATTGGGGCGGTCCTGGTTGTCGATCAGGAAATTCCCATTGGCATCCCGTTCATCTACAAAATTGAAGAACTCCCTGGTCTTGTCATCATACAGGGTGACGATGATCTCGTTTTGGTTTTCAGTGATCTTTTTTACAAAGCGGGTCCTGAATTCCAGGGACCGCGTATCAAAAAAGCGGAAGTCTTTTCCGGCGGGAAAACTGACCCTGCCGATGTAATCAAAGACGAGGTGCTCGGGCTTGTCACGGTTCTGTTTGAGGCCTTCGATGGCGGTGGCCCACCGGCCGTTTTGCATCACGGCGCAGGTGATCTCCTGTCTTGAATTGTAAACCTGGAATCCCTTGACCGAAATTTCGAAATCAATTTCCTGGTGGGTCCGGTATTTCAGGCCATCGGTGGGACGAACAAAATAGGTATTGACTTTCACTTTGGGTTCCACGACCAGGATGCGCCGGGTAAAAAGATAAGCGCGTTGTCCTTTACGCAATTCCTCATAAACATGCATCAGGTAATTGCCTGAGATTTTCAGCCGGAGGTCGTTATTGGGCAATTCGAGCCGGTAGTGGGTATAGTCCAGGTTCCGGTTGGTGGAATAGGAATAGTTTCGGATCTCCGACCGGTTGAAACCGTCAATAAAGTCGTATTCTTCCAGTTCATCCTTCTTCCAGTTCATATCCATGTGGAGGACTTCATACTTATAACGGTGGGTGCCGCTGCGAAGGTCATCAAAGGAAATACTAAGGGTGGATCCTCCATCCAGTTCCAGGACGGGCATGCTCAGCGGCAAGCCTGCTACATGACAACGCACCGAAGCTATATCCGGAGAATAGATTGTATCGATGTTGCGGAGGATAAAGGACTGGTCCTGGCCGGGCGAGGTGAAGCACCGGATAAACAGGATGATTAAATTCTGAATAAAGGCCATACCATTTTAATTCCTTCTGTAAAGATCCGCTTATTTCAGGGATCTTGCAGTAAAACGGGGTGGGTGCGGATTAAGTTACACCTCCGGAAGATCCTGGAAGCTTATTGATACATGATCCGGTAATATTCGTCCGCCATGCGCTTGCTTTCAAAGCGGTAACGGACGTCCTTCATGCCCTGGTATTGAATCGCCCTCCAATCGTGGGGCCGGTCGTAAAAAGTGGGCAGGATCTCCTTTTCCAGGATATCGAATATTTTTTCCATGTCGTACATATCCTGTTCGTGTATTTTCATGTTTTCATAATCCCCGGGCGGCACGATGAAACTGTTTTTGCCATGTTCTGCGAATTCGCAGATCCAGCCGTCAAAAGTGCTGAAATTCACAGCTCCGCTCATGGCTGCGGTCATGCCGCTGGTGCCGCTGGCTTCGCGGGGAACCCTGGGTGTATTGAGCCAGACGTCGGCCGCCTGTTTGAGCCTTTTGCTAAGGTTTAATTCATAACCGGTGAGGATGGCCAGGTTCTTGTATTTTTTGCTCAGGTTGACCAGGTTGTTGAAAGTGCTGATGGCTGCATAATCCTGGGGATAAGGTTTCCCCGCCCAGATGATCTGGATGGGGTATTTATTGCTGGAAATCAAGGCTTCAAACCGGTCCATGTCCTGCGTCAGCAAATCGGGCCTTTTGTAATTGGCAAAGCGGCGTGCCCATACCAGGGTGAGCACATCCGGGTCGTACAGTTTCCCGCACTGGTCGCTGACATTATCGAAGCTCCGCTTTTGAAGGTAACGTTTGCGTTCGTCGAAACTGCCATGGTCCTCTTCTTCCATGGCGGCATAAAGTTTTTTATCGGCCCAGTAATTGTAATTCTGGGCATTGGTGATGGATTTGATTTCGCAAATGTCTTCGTAAGGCGCCCACATTTTCCGGCTCACCTTTCCATGGAGCTGGCTCACGCCGTTGGCCAGTTTGGCAAAACGAAGGGCCAGCAGGGAATGATTGAATAGATCATCGTGCATGCCCGTCAGTTCCCTGACCTTGTCGAGCGAAAGGTCCCCGAAATATGACATTCTTTCACAAAGGTAGATGTCGTGTTTTTCATTGCCCGCTTCCTCCGGCGTGTGTGTGGTAAACACCAGTTTCTTTTTGATTTCTTCTTTTGAGCCCAGTTTCTTCATCAGGTGAAAAATGGCACTGGCTGCATGGGCCTCATTCAGGTGGTAAAAATCCGGGTTGAATCCCAGGTGGTCCAGCAAGGTAGCCCCCCCTATGCCCAACAAGATAAATTGGGCCAATTTTGTTGAGGGGTTGGCATCGTAGAGGCGGTGGCAGATGGTCTGGGATATGTAATCGTTTTCCGGCAGATCGGTGCTTAGAAAAAAGACGGGGGCGGTCCGGAAGATATAGGGGGAAAGGTACCAGGCTTTTACCCAGACCGGGGCGCCATGTATGGTGATCTGGAATTTGATGCCTGTATCTTCCAGGAAATAATAATTTTTTTCGTACCAGACCGGCTGGAGGGTCTGATCCTGGTTGCGGGCCTGGTCGTAGTACCCGTATTTCCAGAGTATGCCGATGCCAATCAGGTTTTGTTTTAATTCATAGGCGCTTCGCATGTGCGATCCGGCGAGAAAACCGAGGCCCCCGCTGTAAATTTTCAGGGCCTGGTTAATTGCAAATTCCATGGAGAAATAGGCCACTTTGCTGGAATACAGGGCTCCGGGAGTAAAGGGTACTTTAAAATTGTTAAAACTCATTTCGATGCGGTTTGAAAGGCGGCAAATATAGGAAGAATGGGAAAATCGATTCCCCGGTGCAGAGAATCCCTGAAATTTCCTCCTGGTGAGACAGAGAGCACGACGGGCTGTACCTCTTGCGAGCTGATCAAATCCTCGTATTTTGCAGCGCTTTTAAACGATTCAGAAAGAAATCCCCATGGCGGAAAAAAAAATTCTCATTGTACCCGGAGATGGTATTGGTCAGGAAGTCACTGCGGCCGGAAAACGCGTGCTCGATAAAATTGCAGAAAAATTTGGTCACCGGTTTACCTATGACACAGCCCTGATGGGCCATGTGGCCATTGAAGCCACCGGCAATCCCCTTCCGGACGAAAGCCTGGCCAAAATGCGGGCTTCCGATGCCGTTCTGTTTGGCGCGGTAGGTCATCCGAAATACGACAATGATCCCACAGCCAAGGTAAGACCTGAACAGGGCCTGTTGAAAATGCGCAAAGAACTGGGGCTCTATGCCAATCTCCGGCCCATCAAATTGTTTGACGACCTCCTGGATGCGTCCAGCATCAAACCGGAAATCCTTCGCGGGGCCGATATCCTGTTTTTCCGGGAACTCACCGGAGATATCTATTTTGGGGAAAAGGGAAGGAAGGATCAGGGGGACACCGCCTTTGATGTCGCCCAGTACAGCCGGTACGAAGTGGATCGCATCGCCCGTAAAGCCTTTGAGGCAGCCCGTTCACGTAAGAAAAAACTTTGTTCAGTGGACAAAGCCAATGTCCTGGAAACCAGCAGGCTCTGGCGGGAAGTGGTCCAGCAGGTCGCCCTGGATTATCCGGACATTCAGGTGGAACATCAATTTGTCGATTCCATGGCCATGATGCTGATCAAGGATCCGCGGCGTTATGATGTGGTGGTCACCGCTAACCTGTTCGGGGATATTCTCACGGATGAAGCTTCACAGATCGCGGGATCCATGGGCATGCTGGCTTCGGCTTCCATCGGGGATGGTACCGGGGTCTATGAACCCATACACGGTTCTGCTCACGACATCACCGGAAAGGGTGTGGCCAATCCATTGGCATCGATATTGTCTGCAGCGCTGATGCTCGAGATTTCTTTTAACCTCAGAGCGGAAGCGGAGGCCGTGGTCCGGGCGGTGGACCAGGTATTGAAGGCAGGCTGGCGCACCCGGGATATTGCGGCGCCCGATACCTTAGAGGAGAAAATACTGGGGACGGAGGCGATGGGGGCGGAAGTGCTTCGCCGTATCTGAATGGGGTTCCCACAGCAAGCTTTCCCACCACGGCACAGCGCAGCGTAGAGCACGGAAAGGTTTTCTTAATTCAAAATGAAGAAGGGGTGTAAACCTGCTTTGGCAGTCTGATATCGCTAAATCGTTTATCATGATTTATCCAATCATAGCATTATTCCTGTGATTTTTTCCGATCGAAGCGATAAAATTTTAAATTCATATATAAAAACAATGAATATGAAATATTCCTTATGTCTGCTTCTTTTCCTGGTAGTGGAAATCCAATGGATGATTATCCCACTCAACGCTCAGGCGCAGCCGGTAAAACCCTGGTGGCCGCATCCGCAGTGGGGTGCCGGGGACCAGGCCGGAGCTTCCAACTGGATTACCCCTGAAAAAATACTTCAGGCCTTGAGTCTGGTTAAAAGGGGAAAAACCTATGAGATGGGGCAGGTTTATGAAAATACAATGCCTACGGGCAACAGGACTTACAAGCTCGTAATCCCTTCTTTTCCTACCCATGGCCCGATCGGGGAAGAAAAAGTGGTGTTCAACGATGAATTTTTGTCGGCCGAAATCGGCCAGGTGGGCACTCAGTTTGACGGCCTGGGCCATGTAGGCATGCAAATGAAACAACCCGATGGGTCCACTACGGAGGTTTTTTACAATGGGTTCAATCGGGAGAATATGCGTCATCCTTATGGCCTCCTTAAACTGGGAATTGAGCACATCAAACCCATCATCACACGCGGCTTGCTCATCGATATTGCGGGATTGAAAAAAGTATCTACGGTGCCCGATTCGTTTGAATTGAGCCTTGCCGAAGTCCGGTCAGCCCTGGCCCGTCAGGGAATTGCGGAATCCTGGATTCAGCCCGGCGACGCCCTCTTTTTTAATTTTGGCTGGTGGAGGCATTGGCCCAATCCCCTGGTAACCAATACCGCCAGGAGGCCAAAAATAAGTTTCGAAGTGGTCCAATGGCTCATTGACCGCAAGCCAAGCATGGTGGGTTCAGATGCCATCCTCGACGGTACGGTCTTTAATGTGCATACCGAACTGACCATGAAGCAGGGCGTCTTCAACCTGGAATGGATGAATTTTGAGCATATGTCCGAAGACAAAGCTTACCAGTTTTTATTCATTTTTACTCCGATCCGCTTTAAAGGGGCTACCGGGTCTCCGGGGAGGCCTGTGGGGATTTGGTAATAATCCTGAAACGGTTTAATACGGTGTATAACCCGAAAAACCTGCCCAGGTTTTTATTGGAGTAACTATTTTCGCCGGCTATAAATCAGCGTTAAAAATATGGATGGTCCCATGCGGGCGATTGCGGGTGTTCACATGAAATATATTACTCATGTATTATCTTTAACCCCTTGGATTCAAATGGCATCCCCTTTTTTCATCTTTTCTATTTTAATCTGGTCCAATGCATATTCCAAAAGATAAAGTGACGGCCGGTACCCTGCTGGTCGCCCTGGGTATTATTTACGGAGATATCGGAACCAGTCCTCTATACGCCTTTAAAGCCATCCTGGGCGAGCATAACATTGAAAAAATATTGGTATACGGAGGAGTGTCCTGCATTTTCTGGACCCTGGCCATACAGACCTCCATCAAATACATCTGGCTGACCCTGAGGGCTGACAACGATGGTGAAGGAGGCATTTTTTCGCTATATACCCTGGTCAGGCGGTTTGGTAAAAAACTGGTGATCCCTACGATGATCGGCGCTGCGGCACTACTCGCAGACGGTATCATCACCCCACCCATTTCGATTATGGCATCCGTGGAGGGTTTAAAAGCTATTCAGGGCCTGGAACAAATTCCCATCATCCCCATCGTAATGGCTCTGATCACCCTCTTTTTCCTTTTCCAGCGCTTCGGAACCCAGAAAGTTGGGTCTCTCTTCGGTCCAATCATGCTGGTCTGGTTTACCATGCTGCTGACGTTAGGGCTGGCGCAGGTGATGCAGCATCCGGATATTCTCAGAAGCCTCAATCCATGGTATGCTTACCAATTGTTGAGCAAATATCCAGGGGGATTTTGGCTCCTCGGTGCCGTATTCCTCGCTACTACAGGAGCGGAAGCCCTCTATTTCGACCTCGGGCATTGCGGGATTAAAAATATCCGGATTACTTGGGTATTCGTAAAAACCTGCCTGGTAATCAATTACCTCGGACAGGCGGCCTGGTCGATGCAGCATCTGAATACCGCCCTGGAGGGCAGGAACCCTTTTTACCAATTGATGCCGGCCTGGTTTTTGATGGTGGGCATTGTGATCGCCACTTCAGCGGCCATCATCGCCTCCCAGGCCGTGATCAGCGGAAGTTATACTCTTATAAGTGAAGCGGTCAATCTCAACTTCTGGCCCCGAGTAGCCACACGCCAGCCTTCCGAGACCAAAGGCCAGATCTATGTACCCAGCATCAATCTGCTACTCTGGATCGGTTGTATGTTGGTGGTTTTGTATTTTCAATCCTCCTCCAAGATGGAGGCGGCATACGGACTGGCCATCACCATCGCCATGATGATGACCACGACCCTGCTCAACAATTTTTTGTTGTTCAGGTTGAAATGGAACAGGATCGCCGTATTCCTGGTGATTGGTTTTTTTGGCCTCATCGAACTTTCTTTTTTTATTGCCAATCTGAGGAAGTTTCCCGAAGGTGGTTTTATCACCGTGGTCATCGGGAGTGTATTTTTTGCAATCATGTACATCATTTATTTTGGGCGCAAAATCAGCAATCAACTGACCCGCTGGGTCAATCTGGAAGATTACAACCAGGAGCTTAAAGAGTTGAGCGAAGACCAGTCCGTTCCCAAATTTGCCACGCACCTCATTTATCTGACCAAAGCCAATTCCATCCAGGAAATAGAATTAAAGATCATGAATTCTATTTTCGCCAAAAAACCCAAAAGGGCGGATGTTTATTGGTTTCTCCACCTGCACCGCACCACGAGCCCCTATACGCTTGAATACGATGTGCATGAACTTCTCAACGATAAGGTGATCAAAATCAACATCAATATCGGGTTCAGGATCCAACCCCTGACGGAATTGTATTTTAAACAAATCGTCCGCGACCTGGTACACAATCAGGAGCTCAATCTCCACATCCGGCCCGACGGATCGACCCGGTACAATACCGATCCTGATTTTAAATTCATAGTCATAGAAAAATACATTTCGGTGGAAAATGTTTTTTCATTGAAGGAAGGGATTCTGCTCAACGGCTTTTTCTTCCTTAAAAACCTGGGCCTGAAGGATGAAAATGCCTTCGGCCTGGATAAAAGCGATGTTGAAATCGAAAACATCCCCCTCATCATACACCCGATCGAAAACATCAACCTCCGCCGGCTGGTTAAAGAAAAGGAACCTGTCAACGGGGACTAGGCTATCGGTTTCCTTAAGCCGAAGGATGCAGGGTGATCATGGTCAATAAATGCTTTCACTTTTATACCGCACGCATTTACGGTTAAATTCGGAAGTATTTTCCGATGACCGATTACTTCTTAAATTCGTATCCCGCCTTAACCCACTGCATTCCAAAATTCAACAAAGCATCGCAGATGAGATATTTGATTTCTTTCGTTTTTTTCCTTTATGGTCATGCGGCAGCCTATGCGGATGACGGGTACCGCCTTTGGATGAAATATGACCTCATCGAAAACCCTGCCCTTTTAAAATCTTACCGTTCCGGGATCCGGTCTATCCGGATAAATTCTGCAGAAACCCCGGTAACGGCCAATGCGGTACGTGAATTAAAAGCCGGGCTGCAGGGATTATTGGGGAAAACCATAGAACTGACCACTAAACCCTCAACCGATGCTCAACTTGTACTGGACCTTGTGCCGCCGGGTGGGCTGATCAAACATGAAGAAGGTTTCCGTCTGGTCAGGAATAAAAAAAATATCCGAATCGAGGCACTGACAGATCGAGGCCTGTTGTATGGCAGCTTCGCGCTGCTCGCTTACCTCCAGCAGGCGCGGCCCCTCGATCAACTCAACCTTGCGGAAAGCCCTAAGATCAACCTGCGGCTCCTCAACCATTGGGACAATCCCAATGGCACTATTGAGCGGGGATATGCAGGGTCAACTTTATGGAAATGGTACGACCTGCCCGATCAGGTGGATACCAGGTACAGGGACTATGCCCGGGCCAACGCTTCCGTCGGCATCAACGGGACGGTCGTAAATAATGTAAATGCAAGCGCCCGGTTTTTGAGCAGGGAATACCTGGTCAAGGTTGCCGCCCTTGCAGCCATATTCAGGGAATACGGCATCAAAACCTATTTATCCATCCGTTTTACGGCTCCGACTTACCTGGATGGTTTCAAGACGGCAGATCCCCTGGATCCGGCGGTCCGTCAATGGTGGAAAGAAAAGGCCGAAGAAATCTACACCCTCATTCCGGATTTTGGGGGTTTCCTGGTAAAAGCGAATTCAGAAGGTGAACCGGGGCCCCAGGATTACAACCGGACCCATGCAGACGGCGCCAATATGCTGGCGGAAGCGCTGGCTCCCCATGGAGGCATCGTGATGTGGAGGGCTTTTGTGTACCAAGCCAATCCCAATAACGACCGCGCAGCCGAATCATACAATGAATTCAAGCCCCTGGATGGGAAATTCCGGGATAATGTGCTGGTGCAGGTAAAAAACGGGCCAATCGATTTCCAGCCCCGTGAACCTTTCCATCCTTTATTTGGAGCCATGCCCCGCACTCCTTTGATGATGGAATTCCAGATTACACAGGAATACCTGGGATTCGCCACCCATTGGGTCTATCTTGCCAATTTATTTAAGGAAGTAATGGACAGCGATACTTATGCCAGGGGAGCTGGATCTACCGTTGCGAGAGTCGTCGATGGATCGGTGGATAAACACGAACTGACCGGGATCGCAGGGGTGGCCAATACCGGCTCTGACCGCAACTGGTGCGGGCATATCGGTAACCAGGCTAACTGGTATGCCTTCGGAAGGCTGGCCTGGAATCCGGATCAGCAGCCCGGCCAAATCGCGGAAGACTGGATTCGGATGACGCTTACCCGGAATAACCCTGACGGAGCCGTGATCAAAAAGATCATGATGGAAAGCCACGAAGCCTGTGTCAACTACATGACCCCCCTTGGACTGCATCATATCATGGGGGAAAGCATTCACTTTGGACCGCAGCCCTGGCTGGCCCGCAGCGGGCGGGCGGACTGGACTTCGACATATTATCACCGCGCTGACAGCATGGGACTGGGCTTTGACCGTACGGCCTCCGGCAGCAATGCAATCGGCTTGTATGCGCCGGAGGTGCAGGCAAATTGGAAGGATGCCGACGCCATCCCGCTGAAACATTTGCTTTGGTTTCATCACGTGCATTGGAATAAAAAACTGAATACGGGCCATACCTTGTGGGAAGAACTTTGCAAAAGATATTATTCCGGCGTGGACCAGGCAGCCGGATTCCTCAAAACCTGGCAATCCCTGAAAAACCGCCTGGACCGGGAAACCTATGAAGCGATCGAAGGAAAATTGAAACGGCAATTGTGGGAAGCGGAATGGTGGCGGGATTCCTGTCTCCTTTATTTCCAGACCTTCAGCAATCAACCCATCCCGCCTTCTTATCCAAAAATTACAAGAACCCTGGATCAACTCAAACAACTGGTCCGGCTTTATCAAATGCGGTAACTCAGGCAACCTAATTTCATATATTTGAAAAATATAATATGAAAATCCGTAACTGCTTTCTTCTGCTCTTTTTGTCTTTTATGGAAGGAACAGCACAACAAATGGTGATGTCCACCGTCTATTCCGGACAAAAACCCGGTGTTCTCTTTGAAGGAGAAATGGCTCCTCTGCAAGATACCCGGTTTGAACTCCTGTCCATCCCATCCGGTCAATCATACGATGGCGAGTTTATAGACCGGGAACGCCTAATACTGGTACGTGCTGGAACGTGTGAGTTCAGTTCGGGTACACTGGCCGGGCAACTGAGCCCAGGGAGCATTGCCCTGGTGCCATCCGGTGCTGGTTACCACCTGAAAAACCCCGGTCCCACATCCGTTGATTTTTACATTTTCAGTTATAAGGCTAAAGTAAAAACCCCTGCCCCGGATACGGCCCGCTCCCTGATCCGCATCTGGGAAAATATCACTTTCAATCCCCACGATAAGGGAGGCATCCGCCGTTATTTTGATCAGGCTACTTCCGAAACCAGCCGTTTCGAAATGCATGTGACCACCCTCAACGGAGGCCTTCGCAGCCATGATCCCCACACCCATAAAGCCGAAGAAATCGTACTTATGATCAAAGGCGATAGCGAAATGCAGATTGGGGAACGGTTTTTTAAAGGCACCGCAGGAGATGTTTATTTCCTGGGTTCCAACATCCCTCATGCCATCCGCAATACCGGTGAAAAACCCTGCATGTATTTTGCGTTTCAGTGGCAATGAGGAGTCAATAGCCAGTGGTCGGGGATCAGCCCACTGTATAAGAAACTTATTACCTTGCCAACTTGCTAACTTCTCTTTCTCCCCGTGTTTCCTTGCTTATCGGGGCGGCCTGCATATCCCTGTCGCCAATATTGACCAAATTGACGGAAGTGCCGGGACTGACCTCCGCTTTTTACCGGGTAGCGCTGGCCATGACGGTGCTGTTGCCGGTGGTTTTATATAAAAAACAGTATAGACTTTCACTTGCCAAAATCGGAATGGCCATGCTCTGCGGTTTGTTTTTTGCCACGGACCTGGCCTGCTGGAATATGTCGCTGATGATATCCAATACCGCAATAGCGACGGTGTTGGGTAACCTGGCACCGGTATGGACCGGTATTTTGTTGCTGGTCTTCAGAAATCAGCGGCCTTCAACGTATTACTGGGTGGGGGTGAGCGTAGCCTTGTATGGCATTGTATACATGATCGGTTGGTCAAAGATCATACACTTCGACCTGACGACCGGCAATCTCCTGGCGCTCGCAGCCAGTTTTTTTTATGCCATTTATATCGTGATCACACGATTTACCAGGGCCGGAATTTCCACCATGACCTTTATGTTTTATTCCATGCTGGGATACCTTCTGTTCTCTTTTTTGTTTGCCTGGTTGGCTGGTGCGCCTTTCAGCGGATTTTCTTCCCGTTCCTGGCTGATGCTGATTCTCCTGGCTATGATCCCCCAATTGCTGGGTTGGCTTTGTGTCAACCATGCCTTAGGCCATCTGGCCTCTACCGAAGTGTCCATGGTATTACTGGGCCAGATCGTGATCGCCAGTCTACTGGCTACCGTCATCTTTAAAGAAAGCCTCAGCCTGGCCCAGATCCTGGGCGGGTCGATCGTCGTTGTCGGTATTGCGATCACTTACCTGAACCGTGAATTTCTGAAGTTGCTTCTTGAGTAGTCAGCAGTCAGCAGTCAGTAGTCAGCTGTCAGCTGTCAGCTGTCAGCAGTCAGTAGTCAGCAGTCAGCCGTTTTTTCTGATAGCTGATAGCTGATAGCTGATAGCTGATAGCCATTACCCGATCAATTTTAATTCTTCCTCACCCAACATCACATCCCACACACTGTCTCCGATATCCCGGAGCAGGGAAAAACTGATTTTCCCATCCTTGTTTTTTTTATCCTGTTTCATCGCCGGAAGGAGAATGCCCGTATCAAAGGGAGGAGGCTCTCCGTAAATGGACTGAATATACCGGATGATGGCTTCTTTTTTATTTGAAGGAAGGCCGGTATGCTGTTTGGAGAGCAGGGTTTCGTAAATCATGCCCGCGGCGATGGCTTCTCCATGCAGGAGAGGATGGTCGGTATCCAGGTAATGGCTTTCGAGCGCATGGCCGATCGTGTGACCAAAATTGAGGAGTTTGCGTATCCCGCTTTCAAATGGGTCTTCACGGACGATCCTCCTTTTAACCTCGAGGGATCTGCGGATAATGGGCGTCCAATCGGTCGCCCTCAGGTTGGTGATCCCGGAGAGCTCCTGCCATTGCCCCCCATCCGCGATCAGGCAATGTTTGATCACCTCGGCATAACCGCTTTTCAGTTCACGGTCCGGCAATGTTTTCAGGAAATCCGGATGGATCAGGACGGCCAATGGGTCCCGGAATACTCCGATATGATTTTTAAAACCTTCAAAATCGATACCCAGTTTTCCGCCGATGGAGGCATCTACCTGGCTCAACAGGGTAGTCGGCACCTGGATAAATCGGATCCCTCTTTTATAGGTGGAAGCACAGAAGCCGCCCATGTCTCCGATCATCCCCCCACCCAGGTTGATCATGATGGCGTGACGATCCAATCCGGATTTGGTCATCGCTTCCCAGATGCGAATACAGGATGTGATGTTTTTATGGATTTCTCCAGGGGCTACACTGAATACCGACCAGGCCCTGTTTCTCAATAAGGGCTCAAGCAGGGGGAGACAATGAAATAGTGTATGGTCATCCGTCAGCACAAAAAGGGAAGCTCCGGAATTTTGCTCCAGCAGGGGACCAAGGCTTTCTGCGGGGTTTCCCACATAAATCGAATAATCCTTGAGCTCAATTTTTTCCATCGTAAATCGCGTGGGTGGTCCAGGCCTGGGCCCGTTCGCAAAATAGGGGTTTTACCGAAGACCAGACCTTTCTGAAGAGGTCGGATTGCCGGTAAGCTTCGAGGGATTTGGCGTCCTGCCATGCACTCAGGGTAAAAAAGATCCTGGGATCGTTTGCATCCTGTTGCAATTGAAGGGAAAGGCAGCCGGCCACCTCTTGCATGTTGAGGGCATGTTTGCCAAACAGGTCAAGGAACTGACCGGTTTGATCAGGATGGAAAACCATTTTTACAATGCGGGTGATCATATTTTATCGTCGAAAAAGTCAATCTGGATGGTTTCATCCACATTCAGGCCCAGCATGCCCGCGGCATTTCCGGCGTGAATGGCGATTTCCAGGTAATTGCCTGAATTAAAAAGGCATAAGGTTTCCCCTACGGCCACTTCCTGGTAATTGTCGCTGATCCGGTGGATGGTGTCGTTGCGTTTCATATAAATGCTGAATTCCCGGCCGGCGCGGGTTTTTTCAAACTGGTCGCGGGTAATATTCACTACCACATTGCCGTAACGGTCGATGTAGATCACGGAACCGCGGATCATATGCCGGGTAATGACGGGCTGCAACTGGATCCGCATGATCAGGTTGCGGACGGGTGGGCCCAGTTCGGACAAAGCTTTACCGGTGATGATGTGGCCAACCATATGGCTGAGCACCTCTTTGACAGAAAATGAGTTTCCGGCCGGGTCGGTGTATTCGTAAATGTCCATGGGCAATTTCTCAAAAGCCAGGCTGAAAATGCCGTTGTTGGGGCCGATAAAAAAATATCCCTGGTATTCAAAAGCCAGGTAAGAATGCGTGTTGTTGTAATTATTAAGTACGCTGATGACATGGACGGAACCTTCCGGGGCATCCCGGTAACTGTTTTTCAGCACCCAGCCTGCAGTCACAATATCATGGGGTTTGATTTCATGGGTGATATCCAGAAATTTCAGGTTGGGGTCTTGCTTCAGCATGGCCCCTTTTAAACGGCCGGCACTGGGATCAGCGAGACCAAAGTCAGAAATTAAAGTAATCCATCGCATGGTCTACCCTGCCGGTTTTTACGTAATTTTGAATGGTGAATGTATAATTTAACAAAGCCAAAAATACATATTATTTAAAGCTTTAATATATTTAATCCATTAAACTATTGGACAAAACAAGTGAAATTAACCTCACCTTCGAGGGGGTAGAGCCGCTGGATCTCTTAGGCGAAAATAACCTGAAACTGAATCTTCTCCGTAAAGCATTTCCCGATGTGCAGATCACATCGAGAGGAAATGTACTCAAACTGGTCGGTGAGAAAAAAGACACCCAGGAAGTCAAGGCAAAATTTGAATCGATGGTCCGTTACCTGAAGGAACACCAGGAACTGACGCCGCATACCGTCGAGGACCTGTTGGCGGGATCCAATCTCTTTGAAAGCCGGATCCAGGCTTATACCGAAGAAAATATCATTCTGCATGGCCGGGAAGGCCGCCCGATCCGGGCCAAAACGCGCAACCAGAAAATCCTGGTTGAAGCTTCCGAACAACACGATATTGTTTTTGCTGTCGGCCCTGCCGGAACCGGCAAAACGTATACGGCGGTGGCTCTGGCTGTGCGCGCCCTCAAAAACAGGCTGGTTAAAAAAATCGTCCTCACCCGCCCGGCGGTGGAAGCCGGCGAAAGCCTGGGATTTTTACCCGGAGACCTGAAAGAAAAAATCGACCCCTATCTGAGGCCCTTGTATGATGCCCTCGACGATATGATTCCGGCGGACAAGCTGGCCCAGTTTATCGAAAGCAGGATCATTGAGATCGCTCCCCTGGCCTATATGCGGGGCCGTACCCTGGACAATGCTTTTATCATCCTCGATGAAGCGCAAAATGCCACTCCCCTGCAGATCAAGATGTTTCTCACCCGGCTGGGGCCAAGCGCAAAATGCATCATCACCGGGGACCTTTCCCAGATTGATTTACCCAGGAATCAAAAATCAGGCCTTGCTCAGGCCATATACCTTCTTGCCCACATCAATGGAATTGCAAAAGTCGAATTGACAACAGAAGATGTGGTGAGGCACCGGCTGGTAAAGGAAATCATCAAAGCCTACAGCAAAGATCAAAACCTGGAGCGGCACCAGGATGAACAGCGTTAAACCCGATTCCCGGGAACGGAAGCAGTGAATAAAGATCGGTCAAAACTCTATTTCAGGATCTGTGCTGCATGCTCCCTGGCTTTCACCTCATCAATCACCCTTACAATGATTCCGTCGTGGATGATGAAGGTGGTCCGCAACACGCCGTCGTATTCACGGCCGAAGAGTTTTTTGGGGCCCCAGACCCCGAATTTATGAATCAGGTCCAGTCCGGGGTCCGAAATCAGGGGATAAGGAAGCCGGTATTTTTTTATAAAATTCTGGTGTTTGCGGACAGAGTCGGGGCTTGCGCCATAAACTTTATATCCCTGTTTGATAAAATCTTCGTGGTGATCCCTGAGATTGCAGGCTTCTTCGGTGCAGGTGGGGGTATTGTCCTGGGGGTAAAAAAACAGGATGACTTTACCAGATGAAAGGTCCTCGTGTGAAATGCCGCTGCCATCGTGCAACCGGCTTTGAAAGGCGGGAAGGGGCCGGCCTGCTTTTAATCGCGCCATGGTTTATTTCACAAAGGTTTGAATAAAATTCCGCTCATTACCCCGGTCATCTTTGACTTGGATCCGGAGCCGGTGTGTCCCTTTAGTGGTGCGTTCATCAAAACGATGTGTAATGATATCGGTTTTGGAATCCAGTTCCATCAGGATCCATTGGTCATCGATGAAGGCAACATAGGAGAGGCGGTCTGCCTGACCCGAAACCTCGAAATTGTCCGTGATCCTGAATTTCATCAGGCTGCTGGTTTTCATGTCGGTCTTAAATACCACCGGGGTAATCACCGGAGGAAGGGTATCGACCACCACTCCAAAATGGCCGAAAGCATTGATCTTGGTCTCCAGCCAGTCTCCGTTCCAGGTTCCGCCGCAATTGATGACCGACTGGCCATTAAACAGCCCGATGATGCTTTTATTCTTTAAGCGGGAAGGTATGCCGTCGGGTTTGAGCGAGATTACATAAGAGGTATGCAGGGGGGTAGCTGAGTCGTGGACCCGGTAAACGGCTGACCAGGATTCCTTCCTTGTCGATTTTTCCAGTTCCAGGTCAATACCCGTGTAGAGGCAATTGGCGGGAAAAAGCAACCGGAGGTCTTCCCGGTCTTCTGAATAAGGCTGGTCAAATGCGATGGGACGGGAGGGGGCGATTTTAGGTTTCGATGCAGGTGCATTTCCGCGGAGGTAAAATTCCACCAGGGATTTATTCCCGGCATGATCGTATACTTCAATGTTTACCTTCCGGTCCTGGCCGGCTGTCAGAGGAATCCATCCATCATTTATTTTTTGTTTGTAGATGGGGAGTTTATTTCCCGGAAGCCGGAACAGCCGATGGAAGGATTGCCGGCGAAGAACCTGCTCCTCATAATCCCGGTGTGCATTGGAATAACGCTGGGCATCGAAAAATACACCGTTCATATCGAACTGGTAATGCAATTGGCCGTCCACATAAAGCCTGATGCCATACACTCCCAGGCGGGCGCTGCTGTTGAGGCTCTGGTCCGAGGTACGGATGGCAACTCCGGCGTATTCGCCGTTTATCTGGATGGTATCCTTGGAGGGAGTGTATAACCCGGCTGTCTTATTTTGCAAAGTCAGGGTCTGGATGGTTTTGGGTACATAAGCATCGGGTTCGAATAATTTAACGGCAAACAATTGTGGTGCGTCGTGGTCCGGAACCCGGATGCCATACTGAAGCGGATTCAAGGCTTCTTCGGTCATGCTGTTCCTGATTTCAAAATGGAGATGAGGGCCTGTGGAACTTCCGGAATTGCCCATATAGGCGATCAGCTGGTCCTCCTCTACCGGAAAGGTGGTGGCGTTGAGGCTGAAATCCATTTCAAACCGTTGCCTTTTATAATGTTCTTTTTTAATGTAACTTTCAATGGCAGGAATAAAACGGTCCAGGTGGGCATATACGCTGGAATGCCCATTCTGATGCTGGATGTACAGCGCCCTTCCATATCCGTAGGCAGAAATCTTGATGCGGGAAATATATCCCCTGGAGGCGGCATATACCGGCTCTCCGGTCGAACCGTTCTGGGATTTGATATCGAGGCCCGCGTGAAAATGATTGGGCCGCAACTCTCCAAAGGTGCCCGAGAGGGCTATTTGCCGGTGTACCGGTGAACTGAATAAAGCGGCCGGTTCTGGGGAGGGTGGGGCAACGATACGAAGGGGAGCGCGGTATTCAAATTCCGTTGTCGTAGGCCCGATCAGCCGGAGAAACCACCAGATTAGAATAAAATTCGCCATCATGATTCCCTTGATGGGGCAAAGATATATTATAAATAATTTTAATGTGTTTTTTAACGTTCTTTGGGGGTAGAAGTAAAATTAAGCCAAAATTTATAGTAATCAATAACCCACCGCTCACTGTCCACCGCTCACCGCTTCAACGCTTTTTTTCTCAGGACCTTGTAATAAGCCTTTGCCAGGGATCCCACATATCCGGTTGTCGATCTGATTTTCTTTTCCACCGCCTGAAGGGGTTTCCCGGCATGGTAATGGTTCAGCTCGGCGGCCCATTGCCTCCTGATGAAGGTATTGAACCAGAAAAGCCTCTGCCTAGCCCGGTTTTTTTTCCATTCACCGGATTTTTTTCGCTCAGCGGCCAGTTTTTGTATGAGCTCCCAAATCTGGCTGAATCCCTTTTTAAGGAGGCTCGAAACGGTGAATACTTTAATCTCGCGACCGGTCTGCAAACGCGTTGCCTGCTGATATTGATTTTGGGTGGCTTTTGCCAGGTTTTCCAGGCCGGAGTCGTTTTTATGAATCAAAATCAAATCGGCGATTTCAGTCACTCCGCGTTTGATGCCCTGGAGTTCATCTCCACCGCCCGGAGGGATCAGCAGCAGGGTAAGGTCTGTGATGTCGTGGATGTCTAACCCGGACTGGCCGATGCCTACGGTTTCTACGATGATGAGGTCAAATCCCGCGTATTCACAGAGCTGGACGCTGTGCAAGGTCTGATCGTGGATGCCTCCTCCGCCGGTCCTGGATGGGGAAGGCCGGATGAATACCCCGGCATGCTGGGCCAGAAGCTGCATCCGTGTTTTATCGCCAAGGATGCTTCCTCCCTGGGCGGGGCTGGACGGGTCAATGGCCAGCACGGCTATTTTTAAAGGTTCTTCTGCAAGCAATGCATTGCCCATATATTCAATAAATGAACTTTTGCCCACACCCGGAGGACCCGTGATCCCCAGGCGCATGCTTTGGCTGCCATGCGGGTTGCAAGCGTTGAGCAGCAGGCCGGCTTTTTCCTGGTCCGGTGGAAGGGAACTTTCAATCAGCGTGATAGCCCTGGCAAGTGCAACAGGATCTCCCGACTTGATTTTTTTTGCCCAGGTTTTAATGCTGATTTCCACCGGCGGCCTGACGGAAATTTTAGAAGCCTTAGGGTTTATCCTGCCGGAATGATCCCGTTTCACTTCGTTAAGCTTTTTAAGCAAAAAATAAATATGGTTAATTCCATTAATCGGGGAGTAAAATCGCGATAATTTTTGATTATATGTTTAAGCAATGGGAGAAAGGCCGGCTACTCGAAAAAGTTTCGGGTAATTTGCATGTACGCTTACACTGCAGCCGGCCTTATTTTAAGGCCACTTCAAAAAGCCGTTCATGGTTTGACGTTGAATCTCTGTCACAGAGTGCCGCGCTATGTTCCTTCGATTCACCTTGTCTAATCCCGGAAGTTTTCGGGATAAAATAGCTCATTTTCAAACTCATTCAGGGTATTTAGAGGTGCCCTTAAATCTTAATCCTGAATATTCCTTCCATACTTTTTCTGCAATCGTTCCGGTGAGTTTTTCCACCACGCGGGCCCCGGATAAGGGATCCGGCGGTACACCCAGCGAAGCTTCATCCCTGAAAATATGCTGAATCATTCTGCCGTATCTTGACGGAGCCTTTTTTGTTCCCTCAATGAATAATTCATCAATGCCTCCCAGGATCATACTGGCTGCTATTACGGATGCACGGATCCGGTGATCGCAGGTGGTGGTTTGATCGTTTTTAATATGTCCGGCGAGAAACAGATCTGTTTTGTTCTCCAGCCCGGCCGATAAAAACAATTGTCTCCAAAGCAGGCGCAGGGCTCTCAGGATCGAAATGTTCAATACCATATCGTTTTGCCCGTAAACATGGATGACCACCTGCTCCGCCAACAGGTTTGAATCCACCCCGGGAGACAGGTTTTCCATCATTTCCGCAATCCGGGCGAATAAGGCGGCAAGGGATTTAGACGTTTTTAATTCCGTCAGGTCAAAACAAAGAAATCGTATGGCGGGAAGGCGTTCAGCATATTTATGGAAAAGCTTTACCGGATCCACATTTTTGACTCGGACTGAACCGGTGATTTTTGAGCGTGTAACCGTGTCCGGAAATTTTAAGAATGAATCCAATATTCCGGTATTTTCAAAAGTCAGGTGGAGGCTGATCCAGTCCAGCCGAACCTCTTTAAACCATTTTTTCCAGTCTTCCTCCTTTTGAAATTCAATATATAGGACGGAAGCTCCTTCATTCAATGCTTTCAGCAGGTCGCCGTGGTTTTCGGTTCCGGGATCGATATAACTTCCCGTCTGCCACCGGTTGTTCTTTTTTTCCACGAGCCTGCGACTACCATCCGGCAGGAATTCGAAAGGGGAAATCCGGATATCATCCCAGGTATAATCACAGGATTCAAAGCTTCTGCCCTTCAGTTCAGCCTTTACTTTTTCCAACCAGATCGCCGGATCCGGAACCGGAAATTGTGATGTGTCGGGCGATCGCATCACCTTGCCCTTGCAGCCAGGTCCTTTCTCGGTATAACAATCATACGGCCGAGTGTCTTGCCGTTTTTGACCGTGATAAATCGAAGGGTGACATCCCCTTCCGGGATTTCAAATGGGCTGGAGTACTTTGGCGTGAATGCATCCGGAAAGGTATTGTCCAGGGTGTAGTGGATATCGGCGCCAGGCATTTCTGTTTTAAGTTCACAGGTCAGTTTCTCCCCCGATTTTTTCACGGAAGCCACGGCATCGAACAGGGACCGGGCTATATTCCAGCCGTAAAGGTCAAACCTTTTAAAATGTTGTTCTACCCTTGCGGTAAAATTCTCCCAGTTCTTCGTTGTTTTTGGGCTCCAGACCGATTCGGACAAAGCGAATGCACGAGGATAGGTCATATAAAAAGCATGACGGAGGGTGGGCACTTTTTCGGTCCAGAGATTGGCCTGGCCACCGAGGATGTATTTGGCATTCACTCCTTCCGGAACAGGCTCAAAGGAGTATACCTTCTGAAGGCTAAGACTTGCATAGATCGGGAATTCCAGGGCTGGATCCCCCTGCATGTAATCGATATACGTAAAGGTGGTTGGAGACATCACCACATCGTGTCCCAGCTTGGCCGCGTCAATACCTCCCTGCATGCCTCTCCAGCTCATCACCGTTGCCTCAGGGGCAAGTCCGCCTTCCAGAATTTCATCCCAGCCCAGCAACTTTTTATTTTTTGTTTTCAGGATTTTTTCCAACCGTTTGATAAAATAACTTTGCAATTCGTGTGAATTCTTCAGGTTTTCCCTTTTCATCAGCGCCAGGCATCCGGGATCTTTTTCCCAATACCCGTGATAACATTCATCCCCACCCACATGGATATAAGGACTGGGGAAAAGCATGGCTACTTCGGTAAATACACTATCAAGGTATTTATAGACCAGTTCATTGGATGGGTTGAGCGTATTGTCCACATTCATTTTGAATTTGCCGTTTCCAAACCATTCAGCAAAATTGGTCCCGGGATTGACGTACACTTTTTCATGCGTGCAGGACAATTCGGGATAAGCTGCCAGCATGGCCATGGAATGCCCGGGAACATCGATTTCGGGCACAATGGTGATGAATTTGGATTGTGCATAGCTGACCAGGTCGCGGATCTGCTCATGCGTATAAAATCCTCCGTAGGTAGCGGGCTCGCCTTCTTTAGCCGGAGCACGGTCTCCAAAAGTCCCATGCCTTTCGACCCTCCAGGCTCCGACCGAAGTCAACTTGGGCAGGGATTTGATTTCTATCCGCCAGCCGTTGTCATCGGTGAGATGCAGATGCAAGGTATTCAGTTTGTACATGGACATCGCATCGATGTATTGTTTGACTTCATCTACTGTAAAAAAATGACGGCTGACATCGAGCATCAGTCCCCTCCAGCCCAGGCGGGGAGTATCGCGGATCCTGCACGAAGGAATCCTGAATGTCGTCGAGGGGGTGACCTTTTCCGTAAGGGGGACCAACTGATGGATCGTATGCATTCCATAAAAAAGGCCGGCCGCTCCATTGGCTTTCAGGTGTATTCCGGTGGGATTGATTTTCAGATCATATCCTTCTTTGCCCAGGCCGGCATCACTGCTGTCCAGGATTTCAAATTTAATACTTGATGCCCCACCCCCTTTGCCGGTCATCTGCAAATCTTTAATCATGGGGAGGGAGCGGAAAAGATCTTTGATTTTTTGCGCTTCGACCGGGTGACCTATTAATACAATACCCGTGTTGGCCCTCAGATTGAAGCTGCCGCTGTCTGCCTGGAAGGAAGACGGTGCGGGTATAATGGAATGCTGGCCCCGGAGGACCGTCATTAAAAGTGTGAATACAAGGACTGGAAAAAATTTCATTTGGATAAAAAATTTAGACCGCAAAATTAAGGAAAATGGGAAGGCCTGGTAAACTTTAAAGT